>SDAY01000051.1 GCA_006212015.1 Halothiobacillaceae bacterium | reverse complement strand
CAGGCTTGGACTCAGGCTTGGACTCAGGCTTGGGCGCAGGCCTGGACTCAGCCTGCGGCTCTGGAATCCTCACTTCCTTGGGCTTCGGTGGTTCCGCGATGATCGAAGCCCGATCCGACTTTTTTTCCGCCGGGATCGGCAGGGGAACGGGTGGCTGAAGCTGCTCACGAATTTCAGCGGTCGGCTCGGGAATGGCGGTGTCCAGGGTCTGGAGCGCCTGGGGCCGCGGCGGGATCTCGGTACTCAGGTTGGCCCTGTAGCCACTGCCTTGCAGGATGAAAGGCAGCACGATGACGCCAAGGGCGACCATCACCCCTGCCCCAAGCAGCCGTTTCAACAGCACGCGATCCATGATCAAGCAGACCCCGATGTTTGAGCGCTCAGGCTTTGGACATGTTCGAGAATGTCCGCCACGCAGAGAAAGGAACCGAATACGAGCAGGCGATCCTGCGCCCGGGCATTCGCGAGGGCGGCATTATACGCAAGTCTAGGATGCGCCCATGAACCTGCCACCGGCAGGCCGCCGGACTGTAGCTTTTCCGCCAAGGCCTCGCCCGTCCGGCCTCGCGGCCCCTCCAGCCCCGCCACATACCAGCGATCGACCTGCCCCGCCAGCTGGCGCGCCATGCCGAGGGCATCCTTGTCGGCCAGCGCGGCGAACACCGCCAGCGTGCGTCCCTCATGCGGCATGGCCGCCATGGCATGGGACAGCGCCTCGACGCCCGCCGGGTTGTGCGCCACGTCGATCCACACCGGCACGCCATCCTGGCGGATGCACTGCAGGCGGCCGGGATGGCGCACGGCCCGCAGCCCCTCGCGCAGATGACCCTCGTTCCAGGCCAGCCGCGAACGCAGGCCTTCGAGCAGCATGATCACGCCTGCGGCGTTGTCGAGCTGATGGGCCCCGGCCAGCGCGGGGAGCGGCAGCGTGAGGGTGTGGTCGGGCGAAGACCAGGTCCAGTGATCGCCCGCCTGCCCGACCTGAAACCACTCACCCCGGCGGAAGGGTGCAAGGCCCAGTGTCCGCGCATGCTCCAGCACGCTTCGGGGCGGCTCGGCCTCGGCGATGACCGCCACCTGCCCCGGCCTGAACACGCCGGCCTTCTCGAAGCCGATCATCTCGCGGTCCTCGCCCAGCCATTCGACATGATCGAGCGCGACATGGGTGATGAGCGCGGCGTCGGCATCGACGGCATTGACCGCATCCAGGCGCCCGCCCAGGCCGACCTCAAGGATCGCCGCATCGACCCCGGCCTCGACGAACACCACCAGCGCGGCGAGGGTGCCGAATTCGAAATAGGTCAGCGGGGTTGCGCCGCGCGCGGCTTCGACACGTTCAAAAGCGCGAATTAGCGTCTCATCTTCGACAGGAGACGCATCGAGATGAACACGCTCGTTGTAACGCAACAAATGAGGCGAGGTGTACGTTCCCACCCGATGCCCCGCCGCGGTGAGCACGGACTCCAGCATGGCGACGGATGAACCCTTGCCATTGGTGCCGGCCACGGTGATGACGGGAAACGGCAGGCGCGATGACAGGCCCATGGCCTTGAGCACATGGGCGACGCGCTCAAGGCCGAGCTCGATGCCGGACTGCCCCCTGGGGTGCTGGGCTTCGAGATGACTCAGCCATCCCCCAAGGCTGTCCGAATGGAACATGTTCTCCAGATCGGTCAGGACACGGCGGGCGCCGGGCGGTGCTTGAGCATGCTGACGATGCGGGCGAGGGTCTCGCGCTGCTCCAGTCGGGGCACGATCATGTCGACCACGCCATGCGCGAGCAGGAACTCGCTGCGCTGGAAGCCTTCCGGAAGCTTCTCGCGCACGGTCTGCTCGATCACGCGCGGGCCGGCGAAGCCGATGAGGGCGTTCGGCTCGGCGATCTGCACATCGCCCAGCATGGCGAAGCTGGCGGAGACGCCGCCCATGGTCGGGTCGGTCAGCACCACGATGTAGGGCACGCCGGCCTTGGCCAGGCGAGTCAAGACCGCCGAGGTCTTGGCCATCTGCATCAGCGAGAACAGGGCCTCCTGCATGCGCGCCCCGCCGGAGGCGGTGAAGACGATCAGGGGGATCTTCTCGTCCAGCGCGCGGTTGGCGGCGCGGACGAACTTCTCGCCCATCACCGCGCCCATGGAGCCACCCATGAAGGAGAATTCGAAGCCGGCGACGACGACCGGCTCGCCCATGATGCGGGCCTTGATGGCGATGAAGGCGTCCTTCTCGCCGGTGGCGCGCTGCGACTGGACGATGCGGTCCTTGTACTTCTTCTGGTCACGGAACTTGAGGAAGTCCACCGGTTCGAGCTGGGCGGCGATCTCCTCGCGCGGCTCGGGATCGAGCAGGTGATCGAGTCGCTTGCGGATGCCGATGCGCATGTGGTGTCCGCACTTCGGGCAGACCTTCTGGTTGCGCTCCAGTTCGGCGCCGTAAAGCACGGCGCTGCAGGCGTCGCACTTGATCCACAGCCCCTCGGGGATGGTCTTCTTGGCCGCGCCCTCGGTGCGGATGCGGGATGGAAGCAGTTTCTGGATCCAGCTCATGTCACTCTCCTGAGGAACGTGCGTTGTTCATGGCGGCGCGCATCTCGGCGACCAGGGCGCCCACGGCCTGGCGTATCGCGGACGCATCGTCCCGATGCTGTTCGATCAGGTTCACGAGGACCGAGCCCACGACCACGGCGTCGGCGATCGCCGCCATCTGGCCCGCCGTCCGCGCGTCGCGGATGCCGAAGCCCACGCCCAGCGGCATGTCGATCTGGCCGCGCAGGGCCGCCAGGTGATGCTCGACATCGGCCACGTCGAGGCTCGCGGAGCCGGTCACGCCCTTGAGCGAGACGTAGTAGACGAAGCCGCTGCCCTGCCTTGCGATGGATTGGACCCGGCGCGCCGGGGTGGTCGGCGACACCAGGAAGATGCGGTCCAGGCCCGCCGCCCGCAGGGCATCGTTGTAACTCGTCGCCTCCTCGGGCGGCATGTCCACGGTGAGCACGCCATCCACGCCGGCCGCCGCCGCCTCGCGGGCGAAGGCCTCGTAGCCCAGCACCTCGATCGGGTTGAGGTAGCCCATCAGGATGACCGGGGTGGCGGCGTCCATCGTGCGGAACTCGCTCACCATGCGCAGCACGTCGTGCATGGAGACATGGTGCGCCAGCGCGCGCTCGGTGGCGCGCTGGATCACCGGGCCGTCGGCCATCGGGTCGGAGAACGGCACGCCCAGTTCGAGCAGGTCGGCGCCCTGCGCGACCAGGTGGTGCATCAGGCCCACGGTCACGCCCGGGTTCGGGTCGCCGGCGGTGATGTAGGGGATCAGCGCGGCGCGGTTGGCGGCGCGAAGCTCGGCGAAGCGGGAGGCAATGCGGCTCATCAGAATTCAAACCCCTCGATCTTGGCGATGGTATTCATGTCCTTGTCGCCGCGACCGGACAGGTTGACGATGATGATTTCATCCTTGGACATGGTGGGAGCAAGCTTCATCGCATGGGCGATGGCATGGCTGGACTCCAGCGCCGGGATGATGCCTTCCCTGCGGGTCAGCATGCGGAAGCCATCCAGCGCCTCGTCGTCGGTGATGGCGACATAATTGGCGCGGCCGATGTCCTTCAGCCAGGCGTGCTCGGGGCCTACGCCCGGATAGTCCAGGCCGGCGGAGATGGAATGGGTGCCGATGATCTGGCCGTTCTCGTCTTCCATCAGGTAGGTGCGGTTGCCGTGCAGCACGCCCGGACGGCCCGCGCACAGCGGCGCGGCATGGCGCCCGGTCTCGATGCCATCGCCACCCGCTTCGACGCCATACATCTTGACGCTTTCATCGCCGAGGAATTCATGGAACAGGCCGATGGCGTTGGAGCCGCCACCCACGCAGGCGACCAGCGCGTCCGGCAGGCGGCCTTCCTTGGCAAGGCACTGCTGGCGCGCCTCGCGGCCGATCACGGACTGGAAGTCGCGCACCAGCATCGGGTAGGGATGCGGTCCGGCCACGGTGCCGATGATGTAGAAGGTGTTGTCGACATGGGTCACCCAGTCGCGCATCGCCTCGTTGAGCGCGTCCTTGAGGGTGCGGGTGCCGGAGGTGACGGGCACCACGGTCGCGCCCAGCATCTTCATGCGCGCGACGTTCGGCGCCTGGCGCACCACGTCGTCCGCGCCCATGTAGACCACGCACTCAAGGCCCAGGCGCGCGGCCACGGTGGCGGAGGCCACGCCATGCTGGCCGGCGCCGGTCTCGGCGATGATGCGGGTCTTGCCCAGGCGCTTGGCCAGCAGGGCCTGGCCGATGGTGTTGTTCACCTTGTGTGCGCCGGTGTGGTTCAGGTCCTCGCGCTTGAGGTAGATCTTCGCCCCGCCCAGCTCGTCCGTCATGCGCCGCGCCAGGTACAGCGGGCTCGGACGGCCGACGTAGTCCGCAAGGTCGGCGTCGAGCTCGGCCTGGAACGCGGGATCGTTCTTCATGCGCGCATAGGCATCCGCCAGCTCTTCCAGCGGCGCCATCAGGGTCTCGGGGGCGAAGATGCCGCCGTAGGGGCCGAAATGGCCGTGCTCGTCGGGGAACTTGGAATAATCAATCACTGCGAGATACCTGCGTCTGCACGTCGAACTTCATTGATGAAAGCGGCCATCCTGGCGGAATCCTTGATGCCCCGCGCGCTTTCCACGCCGGAGCTGACATCCACGGCCCAGGGGCGCACGCCCCGCACCGCCTCGAAGACATTCCCGGGATGCAGGCCGCCGGCCAGGAGGATCGGGCGGTCCATGGCCGGGATGGTGGACCAGTCGAAGGCCTGCCCGGTGCCACCCACCCCGCCCGCGTCGTGGCTGTCCAGCAGGAAACCGCTGGCGCGCGGATGGCTCGCCGCCTCGTTCACGGGATCGGCGCCCCTGCCCATCGGCAGGGCCTTCAGGTAGGGGCGACCGAAGGAGGCGCAGAACTCGGGCGACTCGCCGCCATGGAACTGCGGCATGATCTCCGGCATCAGGCGCAGCACCGCCTGGACCTCGTCTTCCGTCGGGTTCACGAACAGCGCGACGGGTTGGACGAAGGGCGGCAAGGCATCGCGGATGCGCGCGGCCGCGACAGGATCGATGGCGCGCGGACTGGGCGCGTAGAACACCAGGCCGATGGCGTCCGCGCCCATGCGCGCCGCCACGAGGGCATCCTCGACGCGGGTCAGGCCACAGATCTTGATGCGTGTGCGATGGGAGGCGTGGGACATAGCCGTCTATGGTACCAGAGGTGCGGGCGCTCAGTAGAAGACCGGCAGGCGCGGCTCCAGCCCCAGGCCGAAGGCTTCGGGGTACTCGACATGCACAAGGTAGAGACCGTCGGCCGGCGCGGTGAAGCCTGCCGCCTCGCGCAGGCAGGCATCGCGCACCGTCTCGATCCACGCGACCGGGCGCTGACCCAGGCCAATCCGCATCAGGGTGCCGGCGATGTTGCGCACCATGTGATGCAGGAAGGCATTGGCGCGCAGGTCGAGATAGATGTAGTCCCCCTCGCGCACCAGGCGGATCCATTCCAGCGTGCGCACCGGGCTCCTGGCCTGGCAGTCCTTGCCGCGGAAGCTGGAGAAATCAAAGGTGCCGACCAGGCGCTGGGCCGCCTCATGCATGGCCTCCACGTCCAGCGGCCCGCGCTGCCAGGTCACCCGGCCGTGCAGCAGGCCCGGCCGGTGGATGCGATTGAGGATGGCGTAGCGGTACTGGCGGGCGGTGGCGCTGAAGCGTGCATGGAAGTCCTCCCCGACCCCGCGCGCCCAGCTCACGCCGATGTCCCCGGGCAGATGGGAAAGCGCGCCGAGTTGCCAGGCGTGCATGTCGCGCTGGGCCGTCGTCTCGAAATGCACGACCTGCGCCGTGGCATGCACCCCCCGGTCGGTTCGCCCGGCGCAGACCACCTCGACCGGATGGTCGGCGATGACGGACAGCGCCAGCTCCAGACGCCCCTGCACGCTATCCACCGAGGGCTGTCGCTGCCAGCCGTGGTAGCACGAGCCGAGGTACTCAATCCCGAGAGCAATCTTCAGCATCCATCGCACACAATGAAAAAGCACCGCATGACGGTGCCTTGAAAGGGGAAGCCTGACCGGATCATCGACCTGGCCAGACAGGCCTGACTCAGCCCTGAAGCGTTTCCAGCATGGCGCGGGCGCGTTGCTGCGAGGATGCATCGGCGGTGCTGATGATCTCCTCGAGCACGGCGCGCGCACTGCCCATGTCGCTCATGTCGATGAACGCCTGGGCAATATCAAGCTTGGCCGACGGCTCATCGAATGCGCCGTCCACGACGGGTGCGGGCGTTTCTTTCACCAAGTCAACGACCGGCGCAGGTTCGGGAGCCGAGAAACTGGCCGCGTCGATACCCAGGATCATGAGATCCTCATCGCTGATGCCTGGCTGGAACGCGGCGAACCCAGGCGCTTCCGGGATGCCTGGCAAGGTCTCCCCGGTCACGGCGGCCAGGGCCTCAACCGGGGCCTCGAACGCAGGGATATCAAACGATTTCATCCATTCGGCGGTGTCAGCGACCTCCTCGTCCTTGCCGGTTTCGCTCACGGCAGTGCCCAGGCTGGTCACATCCGGAAGATTCAGGTCCAGTGGCGGAAAGTCCAGCGACTGAAGATCCAGCGGCGGAAGGTCCGGTGACTGAAGATCCAGCGGCGGGAGATCCAGTGACTGCAGATCCAGCGGTTCGGGGGAGGGCTCTTCAGGACTGTAAGCGCCAAGGGAGGATGGAAGGCTCAGCGCCTCAGGCGGCGCGACCCTCTCGGGCACGCCAGCTTCGGGCTCGGCCTGCACAGGCGCCATGCTCGCCTGGGTTGTCCATTCAGCCATTTCCGGGGCGACCGGCTCGGGAACAGGCCGATGGGCCCATGCATGCGGAAGTTCGTCGCCACCGAACAGCGGCGCGTCGGGATAGGCCTGCGCGCCCAAGGCGCAGATGGCCGCCCAATGCGGATCACCTTCGGCCGTGAATTTTTCGCGATACGCCTTGGCCGCGCTCAAGAAGTCCTCGCGCGAGCCCATGTCATGGAAGGCCTGGACGCGACGCGCATGGAGCGCTGCGGAATCAGGCATGCCCTCAATGGCATGGTCGAGAACCTTGATCGCTCGGTCATGCAGGCCATACGCCACCATGACGTCAGCTTCCTCGATCGCGCCATGCTCCGGATCAACATCCGAACCCATCGCGGCAGTTTCGACCGGGGCCGCATCGACCGCGGGCATGGCTTCCGCCGCTGTCGCTGCCTCTGACGCGACTGCGACCAGCGGCACTGCCGATTCAATCTCGGAAATGCGCCTTTCTTCCAGACCGGATGGCGTCTCGCGTCGACGACGCATGCGCCCCAACAGCAAGGCAACAAGCAAGGCACCCAAACCACCGGCTGCCAGGGTCACGGGATGGGTCAAAAGGCCCATCAGCGAGGGAGAATCGGCATCGGGTTCGGCGGCGGCGGGCGCTTTGACGGCTTCCGGTGCTGCGACCGGGGTGACGCTGGGCTCTTTGCTGGGCTCTTTCAAGCGCTTTTCGAGCTCCTGGATCTTCAGCTCCTTCAGATCAAGCAAGGCCTCCATCCTGCCCAGCTGACCGTCAAGCGCCCCAACGCGTTCATTCAGGCGTTCATTTTCAATCTTGACGCTTTCATATTGCTCCAGAATCGCCGCCGGAACGGGAGCTCCCGCCGACTGGACAACCTCGCCCACCATGGGCGAAGCGACCCGGGCCTCGCCCTCGCCCGCATTCATCGAAGGCTGGACGATGGCAAGATGCGGGGCGGCCGAAGCAGCCACGGACGTGGGCTCGGCGGCCTTGACCGGCTCGGTCGCGGATTTTTCCGGTTCAGCCGGAGCCGCTTCCGACCCGACGGACGGAGCAGGCTTGGCCTGGACTGAAGCGGCGAGCCGCATCATCTCATTCACGGAGGGGATCTTCAGGCGGGCGCCTCTCAACAATGTGTCATTGCTGGCCGGATTGGAGAAGGCTCGCGGATTGGACAGGCGGAGGGCATCCACCGTCTGCCGCAATGAAACACCTTCGGGCTTCACACGCTGGGCAATGCTCCACAAGGTTTCAGCCGGAAGGACGGGGCCATAGACACCGTTCCTGAGCGTGCCGAGGGCCTGAACCGGGCTTGTCTCCACGGCAGCCGCGAACGGGGGGCGCGTGACCGGGGCTTCGTCGCGAAGAGCGGATGCGGCCTGCCTTGTCGCGGGTTGGTATCCAACGGGGTCAAGCAGGATGGAGTAGTCGCGGGTCAGGCTTCCGTCGGGCCCGTCGATCTGGATGACGAGGCCCAGGGCCGGATCTCGAATCGCTCTGTCCGAACCCAGAACGATGCGCGGCTTGGGTCCATTCTGCAGTTGCAGATGGATACGCCCTGAAACGGCGCTGCGCGAATAGCCCGATCGCTCGAAGGATGGTTCATCGGCCAGCTTGACCCGCAACCCTTCCATCTCACCCGGACGAACATCCACAAGCGGAATCTCGGCGCGCAAGGGCTGGTTGAGGTAGGACCGAACGGTCAGTTCCCCCATCCCGATCGCGAATGCGTTTGATGACCCAAGAATCGCCGCGCAAGCAAGCGCGAGTGGCAGTTTCCGCATGTCAGCTCTCCAATGAGGCTCAAATCCAGTTCAAGAAGCCGGCTGCACACCCCTCCGGGTGTTTCTGAGCGCAACCGTACCGGTCCAAACACGTTCCTGTCCAGAGTCTTGCACGCATTATCGAAAGATAATCATGCAACCCTGCCCCTAGCAGCCTGTCGGACTTGAGACGAACTGGCTGCAAAAGCCGCGGGCCGGTCCATATTTCGCCGCTTTTTTGGGTCATAGTCCGTGCTATGGCCCGGCAAAATCGTCAAAATCTGTCCTCGGCCGGCGACTTTTTCGCTTCAGCCGCTCAAGCTCGACAGGCTGCTAGACAAAGCCATTCACGGCCCATCGGCCGCGATTACAGATAATCCCTGATCAGGATTTCGGCAATCTGCACGCTGTTCAGGGCCGCACCCTTGCGCACGTTGTCGGCGACCACCCACAGGTTCAGGCCACGCGGGTGGGAGACATCCTCGCGGATGCGGCCCACAAAGGTCGCGTCGTGGCTCGCCGCCTCGGTCACTGCGGTCGGATAGCCGCCCGGCACATGCTCGTCCAGCACCTCGACGCCCGGCGCCTTGCGCAGCAGCTCGCGCGCCTGCTCGGCGGTGATCTTGTCGCGGGTCTCGATGTGCACGGCCTCGGAGTGGCCGTAGAACACCGGCACGCGCACGCAGGTCGGGTTCACCCGGATCGAGTCGTCGCCCATGATCTTGCGGGTCTCCCAGACCATCTTCATCTCCTCCTTGGTGTAGCCGTTGTCCATGAACACGTCGATCTGCGGCAGCACGTTGAAGGCGATCTGCTTGGGATAGACGCTGGCCTTGATGGGCTGGCCGTTGAGCAGGTTGGCGGTCTGGCCGGCCAACTCCTCGATCGCCTCCTTGCCTGTGCCGGAGACGGCCTGATAGGTGCAGACGTTGATGCGCTCGATGCCCACCGCGTCATGAATGGGCTTGAGCGCCACCAGCATCTGGATGGTGGAGCAGTTCGGGTTGGCGATGATGCCGCGGTTCGTGTACTGGGCCACGGCCTGCGGGTTGACCTCCGGCACCACCAGCGGGATGTCATCGTCGTAGCGGAACTGGGAGGTGTTGTCGATCACCACGCAGCCGGCGGCCGCGGCCTTCGGCGCGTACTCGGCGGAGACCGAGGCGCCCGGCGAGAACAGGCCGATCTGCACCTTGCCGAAGTCGAACTCGGCCAGGTTCTCGACCTTCAGGTAGCCATCGCCGAACTGGACTCGCTTGCCGACGGAACGCTCGGACGCCAGGGCGTAGACCTTGCCGACCGGGAACTTGCGCTCGGCCAGGATGGACAGCATGGTCTCGCCCACGGCGCCGGTGGCGCCCACGACAGCAACATCAAATACACGGCTCATCAGAACATATCCTCAAACATGAATTCGGGCCCGCGCCACGGCCTCAGACCGCTGGGGCAGGCAAGGCGACGGCGTCGCCAAATGATTCCTCATAGGCTTCCTGGCAGCAGCGCCCATCCAGCACCCCACCCCTCTCGACGCTGAGCTGCTCGCAGCACACCTCGCCCTTGACCATGGCCTTCTGCAGCAGATCGAGCGTGCCGGTCCTGATCTCGCCTTCGAAACGGCCGGAAATCACAACCCGGCGGGCGCGAATCGTGCCCCGCACATCACCGTTCAGGCCAATCGAGACCATCGAGACGTCGATGATGCTGCCCTCGAACTCGCCATCGACATGCACCGCGTCCGAACCGGTCAGTTCGCCGCGGATGGTACATCCCCGGGCGATGATCGTCTTGCCGTTGCCAGCATCTCCTGATGCACCAGTTCCACCAAAGAAGCCCATGGCACGTTCCTCACGCTATTGGCAATCGAATTGAAATCACGCTCGTTCCAGTCCATGAAGGGGCGTGGATTGAGCGGCTGGTCCAGGAAGCGGACCTCGTAATGGAGGTGGGAACCGGTACTGCTCCCGGTATTGCCCACGCGCGCGATCTGCTGACCGCGGAAGACCACCTCGCCGACCTTGACGTCCGCCCCCTGAAGATGGGCGTAGGCGCTGGTGAAACCGTAGCCATGGGCGATCACCACGAGCTTGCCGAAGCCCCCGTTGTCGTAGCCGGATTCAACCACCACCCCATCCGCCGGCGCATACACCGGCGTGCCGACCGGCGCCCTGAGGTCCGCGCCGTCATGGTGCTTGCGCTGCCGGCTGATCGGATGAATCCGCCAACCGAACCCGTCTGAAAACTCGAAATCCTGCACCGGGAACCCACTGGGAATCCGCCCCAGCAGGAGACGCCGCTCCGCGAGGGTCACCTCGACCTGATCGAGCGTCTCCCCGGGGCGCACGGCGTTCACCTCGAAGGGAAGATCGAATTCCGATGCAAGGCGCGAATAGGCGCCCTGCAACTGGTTGAACTCGCCACTCTTGGATTGCAGCATCTCGGAGAGCGTCAACACCTGCTGGTTCTGCGCCTCGATCGCCCGCTGATAATCCTCGATGACCGCCTGTTTGCGCACATCCAGCGAGCTGATCTCGGTGCGCAAGTGTGCCACCGTGGAACCGAGCCAACCGACCAGCACCACACCGCCCAGGACCGCGAGCAGCGACAAGGCCGCCAGACCGATCACCAGCCGCACCACGGCCACATGCAGCGTCAGCTGCCGTGCACCTTGGATATTGGAAACGGTGATGGTGAGTCTGTTGCGCACGGGTCAGCCGATCAGGCCCCTTCTTTCAAGGCCGCAACAATAGCATCGCCCATGGCCGAGGTGGAAACGCAGGTCTGTCCCGGCTCCATGATGTCGCGGGTGCGCAACCCCTGATCCAGCACCACGGACACGGCCTTCTCGATGCGCTCGGCAAGATCAGCGCGGCCCAGACTGTAGCGCAGCATCATCGCGACGGAGAGGAGGGTCGCCAGCGGGTTGGCGATGCCCTGCCCCGCGATGTCCGGCGCGGAGCCGTGGCTCGGCTCGTACAGGCCCTGGTTGGAGCCGTTGAGCGAGGCGGACGGCAGCATGCCGATGGAGCCGGTCAGCATGGAGGCCTCGTCGGAGAGGATGTCGCCGAACATGTTTTCGGTCACCATCACGTCGAACTGCTTGGGCGCGCGCACCAGCTGCATGGCCGCGTTGTCCACGTACATGTGGGACAGCTCGACCTCCGGGTAGTCCTTCGCCACGCGCTCCATCACCTCGCGCCACAGCTCGGAGGTCTCCAGCACGTTGGCCTTGTCAACCGAGCAGACCGTCCTGTTGCGCTTCATCGCGGCGTCGAAGGCCACCCGGCCGATGCGCTCGATCTCGGACTCGGCATAGCGCATGGTGTTGAAGCCTTCGCGCTCACCCTTGTCGTTGACCTGGATGCCGCGCGGCTGGCCGAAGTAGATGCTGCCGGTCAACTCGCGCACGATCAGGATATCCAGGCCCGCGACCACCTCCGGCTTGAGGCTGGACGCCGAGGCCAGCTGCGGATACAGGATGGCCGGGCGCAGGTTGGCGAACAGGCCCAGCGCGGAACGGATGCCCAGCAGGCCGCGCTCCGGACGCAGCGGACGATCAAGATCGTCGTACTGCGGACCGCCGACCGCGCCGAGCAGGATGGCGTCGGCCTCCAGCGCCATCTCGCGGGTGCTGTCCGGGAAGGGATGGCCGGCCGCATC
>SDAY01000195.1 GCA_006212015.1 Halothiobacillaceae bacterium | reverse complement strand
TGACCGACACCATCGTGCCCTCGCGCACCATCGGCCGCTATCTGGCCGACATGTTCGAGGGGCGGGATCCGCTGGAGCTGTCGACCATGATCCGCGAGGAGGCGCGCGTGCTGTCCTTCGTGGTGCATGCGGAAAACGCGGGGCCACTCGACGGGATGGAGCTGCCCAAGCGCTGCCGCGTGGTCTGCCTCTACCGAGACGGCACGATGATCCTGCCGGAAGACGAGGGCGTGAAGCTCCGGGCCAACGACGAGATCGTCTTCATCGCCCACCGGGACGCCGTGGAGGCCCTGCGCGCACGCTGGACGCCCCCTGCCGAGGAGCCCGGCAAGGATTAGGGAAGCGCTGCATAAATCGTCATCGCGAGGAGTGAAACGACGTGGCGATCCATAGGTTGCTGATTCGGCAAGCGTTCTGGACTGCTTCCCACCACGGCCTTCGGCCTCGTGGCTAAAGACCGCTCGCAATGACGATGTCCGAATTATTCAGTGCCTCTTGGGCATCCATCCGCTCAAGACTCTGGCGCAAGGTCGGATTCGACCTGCCCGACCTTGAGCCATCGCCCCACCTCGCTCTCGCACCACCCTCGCTCGTGCTTCAGCGGCTCGCCCTCGAAGTCACGGGGGGCACCGTCGGCCGATGCCTTCCGTCCAGCACGATGGTGACCGGGTTGAGAACCTTCGTGGGGTCGGGTCCCACGGTCGAGCCGGGATTGACGTAGTTCCGCTGGATGACCTTAATCGTCTCTCCCTGGGGAACGAGCTGTCTGGGGATCTCGAAGCACCACGGGGACAGGCCACTGCAGTCCCGCGCCAGGTAGTACACGTAGAACTTGGAGGGGTCGGGCACGACGCCCGTGAACTGCACGGCGCTTCCTTTGAGCTTGTCGTCGTCGATACTCTCGACGCCCATGAGAAGCGGGAAGCGATTGACGGAGAGGCTGGTGTAGGTCGCGTTCCCGGTTTCCGTCCCGAGGGTCCCCACTACGGCAATGACCTCGCCGTTGTCGATGTGCAGCGACTGGCTGAGCTGGTAGTCGGCGTCCTGGCTGTCGCCCACGCAGTTCATTGGGCCGCGATCCTTATCCGGATGCCCCAGGCAGTGCTGGCCAAGGAGATCCAGGACGCGGGTCGCGCTAAAGAGCGACACCGCCGGCGGGCATGTCTGCTCCTCGGCAGGATTGCACGACGGATTCCAGTACTGCCTCACCGCATCCCTGATGGCTTTGAGGTCACCCTCCAGCTGGGTCTCGTCGTAATTGACGTTCCCCTCCTTGTTCATGTATTCGGGGATCGGGAACGGATCCAATGGCCCGCCTTCGCCCCTGACGCGGAGTACCGTGAGCGGAAGCTGCTTGCGCCACTGATCCCCCTGCTCGGGGTCATCCGGCAGCGCGTAGCGGATGTAGGTGATCAGGTCGTCCGCCGCAGGATCGTATCCCAACCGGACCAGATCCCGGGAAACCGGCTCCGTGAACACGTGGTCCTTGTCAACGCCCGCCTTTTCGAGCGCCTCGGTCATCGCGTCCGCCATGCCGGCGTCGGACGTGATCACGAAGAAGCGCTGCTGACCCCAGACCGCTTCACTCTGGCCCTGAATGACGACATTGTTGGTGCTGTTGCCGATGCTCGCGACCATCATCATGCGCGAAGGATTCGGCGAGGTCCCGAAGAGAATGCCTCTCAACAGGGGGTCCGAGACGCTTTGATAGATCGGGTCGGCCGGGTTAAGACTCGTCTCCCGGGTGAAGACGTTCGTCTGGATCCCGAAGTACCTGGCCGCCGGGGGAAGCTCGGCCAGGACCACCAGCGCCTCCCGCTCTCCCAGTCGGTAGTTCGCGGACATGCCTCGCCGCGCCTCGGTGAGCGCATGGTGCAGGCTCTGATCCGCGAATTCGTCCTTCCAGTGCGGAAGAAAGGCCAGCGCGTATGGGGCGGAAGGGTTGTTGCCGTAGCAGTTCCCGAGCGTCCGGATCGGATACTTGCAGTCATCCTCCGACCACAGGGCCCAGTATCCCCGAGCGACCTCGTACCCCTTATGCTCGAGGTCGGCCCGGAGATCCTGGGCCTTCTGTTCGAGCGACGGCGGGAGCCGATTGACCTTGCTGAGCGGGTCCATGCCGGCGGCGAGGCTGACCGACACGGCGCCAAGCAAAAGCACGGCGCACGGGATGGACAGTTTCATGGATTTCATCGCAACACCCTCCGAAAACACACTCGTTGGTTACATGAGAAGGGGCCACGACGGGTCTGAGATCGAAGCCCGGTGCGGCAGCATGCCGCTTGGACACGGCCATGTTTCGCTGACGCTGCTATTCCATATAGGAGACCTGCCCCTTGGTTGTCAAACGACGCCGAAAATTGACCCGAGGACATCGCCTGGGCCGATCATCGGCTCATCGTCTACCCGCTGTGGATGGGCGACATGCCGCCCTGCTCAAGGTTTTCCTCGAACAGACCTTCCGTCCGGGCTTCGCCATCCAGCCCGAGGAAAAAGTCGGCCTATGGAAGAAGCTGTTCAAGGGGCGCTCGGCCCGCATCGCGGTGACCATGGGCATGCCGGCGCCGGTCTACTGCTGGTACTACCGCGCGCACAGCCTACGCAGCCTGGAACACAACATTCTCGACCCGACCGGCATCGGCCCCGTGCGCTCCAGCCTGATCGGCATGGTGGAAGGCTCGGCGCGCCACCGGGGCAGATGGCTGGAGAAGATGGAGGCGATGGGGCGCGAGGCCCGCTGACTCAGCTCGCCGGACCGACCTCCAGCCAGAACGTGACCGGCCCGTCATTGGTCAGGCTCACCTGCATGTTGGCGCCAAAGATTCCGCAAGCCACGTCCGGGTGCTGGCGATTGGCCCGCACCGTCATGTACTCGAACAACCAGCGCGCGACATCCGGCTTGGCGCCCGCGCCGAAATCCGGCCGCGTGCCGGTGCGGGTGTCCGCCACCAGGGTGAACTGCGGCACCAGCA
>SDAY01000050.1 GCA_006212015.1 Halothiobacillaceae bacterium | reverse complement strand
AGCAGTCGATCTTTGTGAGTGATGACCAGCCGTCCGACCTGCCCGTCGATCACGGCATCGAGCAAGCGCTTCAAGCCTTTCTTGTGGTAGTTCATCCCTGAACCAAGATCAGCGATGACCTCGAATGCCCAGCCCTGTCGTGCGCAGTACAACTCCAAAACCTGCTTCTGCCGCTCCAGGTCGTCCTTCTGGTCGTGACTGGACACGCGGGCGTAGGCGATGGTGCGGCGCTGCGCGTCCGCTTCAGCGCGGAACATCTCCGGGCGCAACTTCGCCAGGTCATAACGACGATGCCCGCCCGCCGTATGTTCGGCGACCAGCTTGCCCGAAGCCTCCCAGCGACGCAGGGTCGTGATCGACACACCCAGCACCGAAGCTGCTTCGCCTATGCTTACCAATCTCTCCATTTTGGAGATGTTAGCATAGATTAGGGTAGGTTAGATTCAACATGAACTGCTCAAACCCTCTCAGCGCTTGCCGCAGGCGCGCAGGTCCATCGGCTTGTAGCCGCGCGGCTCCGCGCCCACGTAGTCCTGTGTCGGACGGTAGATGCGGTTCTGGGTCAACTGTTCCTTCCAGTGCGCGAGCCATCCCGCCGTGCGGGAGATGGCGAAGATCGGCGTGAACTGGTCTTCCGGGATCCCCATGGCGTCGTACAGCACGCCGGAATAGAAATCCACGTTCGGATGCACGCCCTTGGGTCCGAGACGCTCGGCCGCCGCGGCCTCGAGCGCCTTGGCGATGTCATAGAGCGGGCTGACCTCACCCTTGCGGTGCTCGCGCAGCTGCTCCAGCATGCCCTGCAGGATGTCCGCGCGCGGATCCTTGACCTTGTACTCGCGGTGACCGAAGCCCCAGACCACCTGCTTGCCCTCCAGGCGCTTGTCGAGCCAGTCGGCGGCCCGCCCGGGCGAGCCGATCTCGCGCAGCATCTCCAGCACGCGCTGGTTCGCGCCCCCATGCAAGGGGCCGGCCAGGGTGCCGATGGCGGAGGCCACGACCAGGTTCGGCGCCGCCAGGGTCGAGCCGCACACCAGGGCCGCGAAGGTCGAGGCATTGATGGTGTGCTCGGCGTGCAGCACCAGGCAGGCATCCATGATGCGCGCCTCGACCGGATCAGGCTCACGCTCGGTCATCATGTAGAGGAAGTTTTCCGCGTAGCTCAGGTCGGCGCGCGGAAGCACGGGGTCGTCGCCGCGCCGGATGTGCTCCCACATCGCCACCAGGGTGGCCATGCTGGCGAGGATCTTGATCGCCGTGCTGTTGACGAACTCCTCGGTCGGCCCCGCCCCGTCCGCGGTCATGCGCTCGCTGCCCGGATAGAACATGCCCAGGCTGGCCACGCAGGTCTGCAGCATCTCCATCGGATGACCATCGGTCGGCAGGAACTTCATGATCTCCCGTACGTTGTACTTCACCCGGCGATGGGTTCGCAGCTCGTGGTCGAACGCCTCCAGCTCAGCCTGGCCCGGAAGTTCGCCATTGAACAGCAGGTAGGCGGTCTCCTCGAACGTGGACAGGCGGGCCAGTTCGACGATGGGGTAGCCACGGTAGGTCAGGACGCCCTGCTGCCCGTCCAGATAGGAAATGCCGGAACGGGTGGCGGACACCCCCTGCAGGCCGGGGACATAACTCATGCGCGAAGATCCTGAAGCGTTGCGGGCGCCGCGTTGCAGCCGCGCCCCGTGAATGGAATCAGACCGAGAAGGAGGAGCCGCACCCGCAGGTGGTGCTTGCATTCGGATTGCGGATGACGAACTGCGCGCCCTCCAGACCTTCCGAATAGTCGATGGTGGCGCCGGCCAGATACTGGACGCTCATCGGGTCGATCAGCAGGGTCACGCCACCCTTGTCCATGCGGGTGTCGCCTTCCTGCTCGCTCTCATCGAAGGTGAAGCCGTACTGGAAGCCGGAACAGCCGCCGCCGGTGATGAACACGCGCAGCTTCAGGGCCTCGTTGCCCTCCTCGTCGATCAGCTGGCGCACCTTGGCGGCCGCACTGTCAGTGAAGATGATCGGGTCTTGCTGATCGTTCATTGGAAAACTCCGCACTTTTCAAGAACAATATTTTACAACAAACGAAGCATCCGCAGGTCATGGATTGCTTCGTTTCACCCGCAATGACGAGGTCCAGGTTTTACCAGCCCCCCAGGATTCAGTCGAGGACTCCAGGCGAACTCAAGTAGTGCCCCTGCCCCGCATCACACCACTGTTTTAGCGCGTGCAACTGCTCGCTCCCCTCGATGCCCTGGGCAATCACAAGCACCCCCATGCCCCGCGCGAGCGTGATGAGTGAGTGCAACCATTGCATCGTTTCCGCATCCTCATGCGCGACGACAACCAACTCGCCTTCAAGCTTGACATAGTCCGGTGGCAAATCACGCAGAACCTCCAGGGAATACGCGGCAAGCCCCAGTCGGTCGATGCCAAAAACAGCGCCATGCTCACGCACCATCTTCATGAAGGCATCGGCGTGCTCACGATACTGATGGCAGCCAAAGCAGGATATCTCGAATGCCAACTGCGAGGCCTTGCCACCCAGCCCCTTCAACTCCGCATGAAGCCATCCAGTAAACTCCCGACTCTCGAGGCTTTGAGCCGAGACGTTAACCGCCCATTTCAACCCATCGTCAGATGCTCTCAGTCGATCGATGATCATCGCAATGATGGATCGATCAATCCTCGCCATAAGCCCATGACGAATCGACATGGGAATGAACCGAGCCGCCGGAACAACACCACCATCACGGTCAATCAATCGCCCCATGACCTCGGTATGCAAGACGCCGCCATCGGCAAAAAGCAATACGTCCTGCCCGAACAGACTCCAGCGCCCCTCATTGATGGCGCCCTGAATGAGATCCCGCCACCCAGTAGAACCGAAAGCATCATGCGAGCCATCTCCAGCATCCAGCTCATGCCACTGGTTAAGGCCCGACTCCCCCGCCGACGCAATCGCCATATCAAGACGAGACATCAAATCCGCACGCAATACCCTTCCGGAAAAGGTCACGGACCCCATGCTGAAGGACAGAACTTCGGCGCCATGGGCATAAGACCCCATGGCCTCACGGAGTGAACCCTGAAGACGCGCGCCCATCTGACTCGCCTCATCCTTGTCAATTTCAGAAAACACAAAACCAAAACTCGCGCCCCCCAAGCGCGCCATGACACGGGCACGATGCCCAAGGACCCCTCGCGCCGTGTCAGCCACCAGGACAAGAAGGCCATTGCCTCGCTGATACCCATCGACCGTGTTGATTTCCTTGAGCCCCTGAATTTCAACTCCCATCAAGAGTCCGCTTGAAATAGGCGCATCCCCCGTGGAAAGATCCTCCATTTGCATATCAAAGCTTCGTCGATTATCAAGCCGGGTCAATTCATCCTGCATGGCTTGACGACGATAACCTTCGGCATGAGACATGAGTTCGTCAAGGTACGCCGCGATCCTGCGTGACATATCGTTCATGGCTCGCACCACTCGCGCAAGCTCACGCGCCCTAGGCCTAAGGGGTATCTGAATGAACCGACGCTCCTGTATCGATTGCGCGGCATGCTCAATCGCATACAGGGGATTGAGAATGAGCTTTAGCACGAACATGATCATGGCCAATGACAGAAGATAAGCCAAGGCGATCCAGCCCCCCGTTCGCAAGGCATTGCTCCAAAGATATTGATAGGCCTGCTCCGGCTTGCTTTCAACGACCACCCGCCCCAGTTGCCTCCACCCTGAAGACACAAAGGCCTGCCCCGTGGAAGGGTCAAGGGCAAAGAACCGGGTGAACCAGGACGGAACGGCCTCGACCTTATCCGGAAGTGCAAGCCTAAGCAGCGGCTGATCCTTGTTGTTCAGGACGATGATCTGTTTGAAGTAGCCGCGATCAAACATGCTCTCGGCCTGTGTACGAGCCAAGACCATATCTTCACGGGCGAGCGCCTGAGACATGGGGATTGAGAGTGCTGTCGCCGCATCCTGTGCATGGGAAGCCAGTTGCTCCTGAAGGTAACTCCGTGTCGAATCAACATTAAGCCACAAGAGCCCGATGAGAATGACCATGAACACCACAGACAACCCGAGAATCAATTGTTTCCATAACGTCATGCCACATCACCCCCAGATTTCGAACTTGATGGCAGGGCATGGACAACCCAGGCCATGGCAAGAATCACGACCATGGTCAGTGCGTTGGCTGGAATCTGAAGATTGAAGTCCACCGTACTGTGGATTGCAATCGATACCATGGCCATCATCACCCCCAAAGCCATGCCCCGTGACAACGGAGAACGCCGCATGGCAAACGATCTTGCGGCGACAATAAAACTGCTCAAAACCAACCATGCAAAAAACACGAAACCAATGATGCCGAAGTCCGTCAGGAACTCCACATAATCATTGTGCGCATGATCGAAATAACCCGTGCCCTGGGCACGATAGCGCGGATAGGCCTCATAGAAACTACCCGCACCGGTGCCTGTGACAGGGAAGTCACGGATCACGTCCAGCGCGTACTTATAAACATCGCCACGATCTTCCACATGGTCATCATAAGCACTCAATTCGACGAGAACGGCCTTGGATTCAAAGCGCTCCACCACCTTGCTCAATCCCACCCATGACCCCACGACAAGAAGGTCAACCACGATGAGGCTCAATAGAAGGATCAGGATGGTTGGCCTCGCACGACGACCCCGCAGGAGGGCCACCCCCCCGACCAGCAGCATGCTCACGAAGAATGCCGTATTTCCCATCCGCGAATGAGACAGCACCAGGGCAATCACCATGATCACCAGCAGCAGCCGCAACAGCAACGTCCTGCTCAGGGCGAACTCGAATGCACTCAATAGCGCATGGCGCCATCCAGACCATCGACCGTGCCCATCGCCCAGCTGGGCAAGCATCAGCCCCACCCCGATCGACAGGGTCATCTCCATGAATCCGGCAAAATGATTGGGATTCCCGAAGGTACCTCGCATGCGACTCTGGTCCACATCCAGAAAGAAAATCTGGTACTTCACCCCGGCCGCGTACATGGCTACGCCATACAGGGCCTGAAGCAGGCCTATGACGACCAGCCCGAATGCAAGCCGCTCCAGACGTTCGCGGCTACGCACCGTGAGCGCGACCACCAGGAACACCATCAGATAGGTCACCGTCAGTACCGCGTACAAGCGGGTCTGCTGGGGATCCAGGGAAAGCGCAGGCTGACCGACCCCCGCCTCGACACGGAAGGCCTCGGGTGAAAGGAGGGACACCAGCGATGGCGGGATAGGCAGGCTTTGCACCCACACCCAAACGGACAACGAAGCAAGCAGGGCAAGCGGCCCTCGGAAGCGCCCGACACGTCGCCATGCGTGGTCGGCATGGCGACGCCAGGCCCACATGGAGCCAAGCATCAACAGCAAGGCGAGGACGAACAGCCATGCAACCGCAAACGTTCGGTTGCTCGCCAGCGGCAGGGGCGCCCAGAACAGCAAGGCCAACACCCCCGCGAAAACCCAGCCATCTCGCACTTCAGGCACCTGCCTGCCGGCATCATGCAGCATGGAGTCCCCCATTCATCGAGCCGTTTGGATTGAGTCGCCTTGAAAAACGCCCGCCGCGCGCATGGGGCGGGTATGCTCTTCGAGCTTCCCATGGGTTGATCCCCCAAAAAAAATGGCAGCACATGGCTGCCATTTTCGAGGGCGATTCAAATCAGGTGGGGCTGACAGATCCGCCGCCGCCACCGCTGAGGGTGGACGTGGGCGATGGCGCGGGCGCCCCCGCTTGAGCCGGGCCTTGGGTAGCCGCGTCAGCCGTGGCATTGCCCGCCGCTGCCGCCTGGGTGACCACAGCCGGGTTAGCACCTGCGGCAAGCGCCGCCTGCTCGGTTACGGCAGGATCAACCCCGGCAGCCTTGGCCGCCTGCACCACCTCGGCGACGACGCCATCGCTTGCACCCGCCGTGGCGATCACGGCGGCGATCACGGCGGAGGTGTCCATTCCGGCGGAGAGCATCGCGGTGACCAGGACTTGAGCGTTGACGCCCATCGCAATCGCGGCTTTGGCAATCTCTTCCGCCGTCTTGCCGGATTGCTTCTGAGCCTGAACCTCCGCGTGAATCTTTTCAGGCGTCATGCCCTTGCTGAAATCAGCGTGGGCAAGGTTGCCGACGGCGATCAGCACGGCGGCGGTAACATACTTAACAACAGAGCCTTTCATGTAACTCTCCCAAAAAAATTTTGACCCGCCTCAGTTTGACACAACACCCAGGTCACACGCATGTTGTTTTTTGACAAAGCAAGGGGTTTCGGCATCACTCCACCGTCACGGACTTGGCAAGATTGCGGGGCTTGTCAACATCCGTGCCGCGCAACACCGCCACATGGTAGGCGAGCAACTGGAGCGGGATGTTGAAGATGATCGGCGCACTGATCCGCCCCACATTCGATGTGACGGGGACGACGTGGATACCCGTGGACGCCTCGACATCGGATGCCTCGTCGGCGAACACGAACAGCTCGCCACCGCGTGCGCGCACCTCCTCGAGATTGGACTTCAGCTTGACCAGCAGATCATCCTGGGGCGCGATCACGATGACGGGCATGGTCTCATCCACGAGCGCCAGCGGCCCGTGCTTCAGTTCCCCAGCCGGATAGGCCTCGGCGTGGATGTAGGAAATCTCCTTGAGCTTGAGCGATCCTTCCAGCGCGATCGGGTACATCGCGCCGCGTCCGAGGAAAAGCGCATGCTGCTTGCTCACCAGGCGCTCCGCCAACTCGTTGATCCTATCCTCGTGCCGGAGCGCGTCGGCGATCTTGCCCGGAATGCGTGTCAATCCATCGATGATGCGCGCTTCCTGCTCCTCGGTCAGACGCCCCTGTTCCTTGCCGATCGAAACCAGCAACAATGCCAGCGCGATCAACTGGGTGGTAAAGGCCTTGGTGGAGGCCACGCCGATCTCCGGACCCGCATGGGTCATGAAGACCAGGTCCGACTCACGCACCAGCGAAGACTCGGGGACGTTGCAAATGCTCAGTGTGGCCATGCCCGGTGAGCGCGTCTTTGCATCCTTCAGGGCGGCCAGGGTGTCGGCCGTCTCGCCGGACTGCGAGATCGTGATGAACAGGGCATCCTCATCGAGGACTGGATGGCGATAGCGAAACTCGCTGGCCACTTCCACCTGACAAGGCAGCCCGAGGATATCCTCAAACCAGTAACCCGCGGTCATGCCTGCATGATAGCTGGTGCCACAGGCAATGATCCGCAGTCGTCTGATGCGAGCGAACACCTCGGCAGACTTGGCCCCGAAGATGCCGCCAAGCACCCGTGATCCGCTGATGCGCCCCTCCAGCGTATCCGCCACGGCACGTGGCTGCTCATGAATCTCCTTCAGCATGAAGTGGCGATATTCGCCTTTTTCAGCCGATCCGGCGGTCATGCCCGACAGCTTCTCCGGGCGCTCGACCTGGGAGCCATTCGCGTCAAGGATACGGATCGAGGCGTGACCCAGCTCGGCCAGATCGCCATCCTCAAGATACATGAATCGTTGCGTCACCGGCAGCAAGGCCGCCGCATCGGATGCGATGAAGTTCTCGCCAAAGCCAAGGCCGATCACAAGCGGGCTGCCCTTCCGCGCCGCCACCAGACGACCGGGCTCATGTTGCGAGATCACACCTAGAGCGTATGCGCCTTCAAAGTCCGCCACGGCCAGCCGCACCGCGTGGAAAAGATCGCCCGTCTCGCGGTATTTATGCTCGATCCAGTGCGCGGCAACCTCCGTATCGGTCTCGGAAGTAAAGCTGTACCCCATCCCGACAAGGCGCCTGCGCAAATCGGCATGGTTCTCGATGATGCCGTTGTGCACCACCGCCACCTGTCCGCACGACACATGGGGATGCGCATTGCGCTCGGCTGGCGCGCCGTGGGTCGCCCAACGGGTATGCGCGATGCCGAGCGTCCCGGACACGGGGCGCGCGCCAACGGCTGCGGCCAGAGCCTCGACCTTGCCGAGCGCGCGACGCCGCTCCATCCCCCCCTCGGCATCGAGCACCACAAGCCCCGCCGAATCATAGCCACGATATTCAAGCCTGCGCAGCCCCTCCAACAGGATGGGGACCACGTTCCGCTCAGTCACTCCGCCAACAATTCCACACATGCGCCATCACCTTTATTGAAGATTCATTTTTCCTTACGAGCCCTGGCCCACGTTCCCGCCCTGCCTGCGCTGGAGCGCCTGCCAGACCCAATCCTCGACCTGCTCATGAGGCGCATAACCCTTCACCAGACCCACCAGGTGCTCGCGAATGGCGCCCATGTCACGCGCATCCATGCTTGCCCGGAGCGCCTGGAGAGCCCCCTCCAGCACGGCCATGGGGGGATAGTGCTCGTCCGCGCACATGATCTTGGGGTGATCCGTGCCTCGCGCACCATCCCCGATCAGCAGCTCCTCATACAGCTTCTCGCCGGGACGAAGGCCGCTGAACCGAAGCTCGATGTCCCCGTCAGGATGCTCAGCGTCACGCACCTCCAGCCCGCTCAGCCTGATCATGCGACGCGCCAGATCGACGATCCTCACCGGCTCGCCCATGTCCAGCACGAACACCTCGCCGCCCCGCGCCATCGCCCCCGCCTGGATCACCAGCTGCACCGCCTCCGGTATCGTCATGAAATAGCGCGTGATTTCAGGATGCGTCACCGTGACATAACCCTGTCCGCTGCGAATCTGCTCATGGAACAGCGGCACGACCGACCCGGACGAGCCCAGCACGTTCCCGAATCGAACCATGCTGAAGATCGTTCCCTCGAAGTCCTGCTGCAACGCCTGCAGAGACATTTCAGCCAGACGCTTGCTCGCCCCCATGATATTGGTTGGCCGCACGGCCTTGTCCGTGGAAATGAGCACAAAGTGCTTCACGCCGGCACGCGCCGCCTGCTCCGCGACATGGAACGTGCCGAAGGTATTGTTCTGCAAGCCCTCGATGGGATTGTGCTCCACCAGGGGCACATGCTTGTAGGCGGCCGCGTGATAGACGGTATCGATCGAAAAGGCACCGAACAGGTCGGCGATACGCTGCGCATCCGTCACGCAGCCCAGCACCGGAACCACCTCGACCGCCCCCTCGACCACCCGATGAAATGCGCGCAGTTCCTTGTCGATTTGATAGAGGGAAAACTCGGAGATATCGACCAAAATCAGCCTGGACGCCCCATCCTCGATAACCTGCCGACAAATTTCCGAGCCGATGGAACCGCCCGCCCCCGTCACGAGAACGGTCTTTGCCTGAATGCACGTCCGCAGCAGCTCCTCATTGGGGGACACCGGCTCGCGCCCGAGCAGATCCTCGACATCCACCTCCCGCACGTCGTCAAGTTTGGCCGCGCCAGAGATGATCTCCTGCATGCACGGCACGGTCAGGACATGGAATGGCATCGGCTCGATGCGCGCAAGAATCTTCCTGCGCTGCGAAGGGCGCGCGGAAGGAATCGCCAGCAGGATGGTCTCCACCTCCAGGAGCTGGAGCTGCTCGACCAGCTCATCGCTACCCGCATCGAGCACCCGCAAGTTGTTGACCTCCCGCCCATGCAGGGCCGCGTTGTCATCCAGAAAGACCACCGGATGATATTTCCCCGCGCGACCGAGCATATGCAGCAACAGGCGCCCAGTTGTTCCCGCGCCATACAGGGCCACCCGCTGGCGCGCGGGCATGCGCTCCGTCATGGAAAAGAACTTTCGCGCGAGAATCCGGCTGCCGGCCACCAGCGTGAAGAGCACCAGGGCATAGATGACAAAACTCGAACGCGGAATACCCGCCTCGGGCGCGACAAGCATGATCACCAAAAGCACCAGGGAGGACGCGACAACCCCCAGAGTCAGACGCTCCGCCACGCGCCAGCCGATATAGCGCATGACCATGCGGTAGAAGCCCAACCCCGAGAAGATAAGGATCGTGGCAAGCACCAGGGTCGACAGGACGATGAAGGCGTGACCCAACCCGTCATAGAGATCGCCAATCCGGAGGGACAAGGCCGCCCAGAAGGAAAAGACGACGATGAGCGCATCCATGCCCACCATCAGCGCCTTCTTGAACGGCGGGGAAAGCGCCTGAAGTTGATTTCGTACTCTTTTTTGCATTTCAGATACATCCCTGACTAGCGTGTGAAATTAAGGAACCCATGACCAAGCCTGAAAATCCAACGGCCACACAGCTCACGCCAAGCCCCCTCGGTTTGCGCGAAGGCGGATGCGCGCGGCACGAAGTCGAGCATCGTCGGAACGTATGCCGCCCGTTCGTGGAAGCCCACGACGAAAGGGGAGACATCCATCCCCGCCTGGCTGAAAAAGAAGCGCGCGCGCTCCATGTGATCCGGCGAGGTCACCACGAGCACATGCGGACGCCTCGGCGCGCCATCCGCCCCCTTCGCAAGCCCCATCTCCGCCAGTCGCGCCGAAACGGCCTCGGCCTCCTGCCCCGTATGCGCGACCCGCCCGGTCGTCAGCATGGCCTCGGACGGCAGGCCCAGCGACCGCGCATAGACCATGTTTGCATCCCCCTCCGGCACCGCGTCCGGCTGCCAGGGCACCCAACCGCCCGTAAACATCAGCCAGCGTGCCTTGCCGGCCCGGTACAACGCCACTCCAGCAAGGACGCGATCCGTACCACGCCACGCATCCACCCGATCCGGCGCCGGGGCGACCGAGCCGCCGCCACTGAGCACCACGATGGCATCCACCGCCGGCGCATCGCCCACAAGCTGGCGCATGTCCCCCAACGCCGCCGCGCGGGCAAGCGACTCGGAAACCACCGGCAAACTGGCCAGCCAGAACACCAGGAGCGCCCAGCCGATCAGCCACCGACGCCTCAGCAGCAGACCGAACAGCAAGGACAACAGGACCACCCCGGTCGGCATGCATGGAAGCGGTGCGATCTTGTAGAGGTAAATATCCACGAAGGGTTATGTCGCCGCCTCGGCCATCACCTCCGCCAACACGGCGCGGGTCTCTTCAAGCTCGGCGTCCGTCAGCGTGGGATGCACCAGGAACATCAGGCTGGTCTCCCCCAGCTCACGCGCCACGGGCAGGCCCTGCGGCGGACGCCAGCCGGTACTGTCAAACGCCCTTTCCAGATACACCTCCGAACAGGAACCCGAAAAACAAGGCACGCCGCGCGCATTGATCTCGCTCATGATGCGGTCCCGCGACCACCCGGCGGCAAGCCGTTCAGGTTCCACGAACACATAGCACTTGTAGGCCGCATGCTCGATGGACCCCGGCACCCCGGGAACCCGCAAGCCGGGCAGACCTGCCGCCACACTCCAGATGCCGCAGGCATGCTCCAGGCGACGGGCATGCCAGTCCGGCATGCGGCGCAACTGGATGCGCCCGATGACGGCCTGAACCTCCATCATCCGCCAGTTGGTGCCGAAGCTGTCATGCAACCAGCGAAACCCCGGCGGATGCTCGCGCTCGTACACCGCCTCCCAGCTCTTGCCATGATCCTTGAACGACCACATGCGCTGCCACAGCGCACGATCGTTCGTCGTCACCATGCCGCCCTCGCCACCCGTCGTCATGATCTTGTCCTGACAGAACGACCACGCCCCCACATGCCCGATGGAGCCCACCGAACGCCCCTTGTAGCGCGCCCCATGTGCCTGCGCGCAATCCTCGATCACCTTCAGCCCATGCGCCTCCGCCAGCGCCATGATCGGATCCATGTCGCACGGCCAGCCCGCCAGATGCACACAGATGACCGCCCTGGTGCGAGGCGTCAGCACCGACCGAATCGACTCCGCCGTGATGTTCTGCGAATCCCGATCCACATCCGCGAACACGGGCACCGCCCCCGCGTTCACGACACTCGATACCGATGCCAGGAAGGTGCGCGGTGTCACCACCACCTCATCCCCCGCCCCGATCCCCAGCGCCTGCAAGGCCACATCCAGCGCCACCGTGCCATTGGCCATCGCGACGGCATGCTCCGTGCCCGCCCAGGCGGCAAACTCCTTCTCGAACAGGCGGCACTCCTGCCCCGTCCAGTAGTTCACCTTATTGGAAAGAATCACATCACGCGCGGCATTCGCCTCTTCCTCGGTGAAGGACGGCCAGGGGGAAAACTTTGTATTCAACATCCTAAAAACCCTAAAATTCTTAATTCAAATTCATCAAACTCAATGCTCAGTCTGTACAAGCAGACCTGCCATTGACACCCCCAAACCCAAACGGTGCCAGCCAAAAACCACCAACACCCAACCTAAACCACCAAGCAATAGCAAAAAAGGCAGCGGCATCAACCATGCCACCGACGGGCATCTCGAAAAACCCGTCA
>SDAY01000049.1 GCA_006212015.1 Halothiobacillaceae bacterium | reverse complement strand
GGCCACCCCACAAGGTTTCCACGTGGATGAGGCCCAAGGCCATGCGGCTTACCGCGAGCTATTCCGGCACGCCCTTGAGCTTGGCATGGTCGACGACATCCGGCGCGCCGTGCATGGCAATGACGCCTTGGGCAATGATCTCTTTGCGGAGCAGATCGAAGCTGCCCTGGGCCAGCGCGCCAAGCCCGGCAAGGCAGGCCGCCCCCGGAAGGCGGACAGGGAATAATCGTGGTCTGTCCCCATTATTCCCCCATTATTCCCCTTGACACCTTACCTTGGCCCGGTCATTCATGTATGTTTGAACGCGCTTTAATACAGCCTTGAAGGATCACCCATGGCCCAGGCGCCTATCCAGCTCACCGGTCTTCCCCGCCAACTGGTTCAGGCGGGCATCATCAGTGATACGGCCGCGGCCGACATACTGGCGGAGGCCGTCAAGCAGAAGCGCCCCTTCATTCAGATGCTGGCCGAGGGCGGCAAGGCCAACATGACGAAGGTGGCGGAGATCATCGCCATCGAGTTCGGCCTGCCGCTGGTCGATCTGGATGCCTTCGATCAGTCGCTTTTACCCGTGCAATCGGTCAAGGAAGACCTGCTGCGCAAGTACCGCGTACTGCCGCTGCAGGTCCGTGGCAAGCGCCTGTTCGCCGCCATTGCCGACCCCATGCATCAACAGGCGCTCGATGACATTCGCTTCGCCAGCGGGATGACCGTCGATCCCGTGGTCGCGCCGGCGGACAAGATCAACACGCTGCTGGAGAAGCTTCTGGAGAGCAGCAGCAGCGCCTCCATGATGGGCGGCCTGGACGAGGATCTCGGCGACCTGGACGTGGTGGACGAGACGGGTGCCAGCACGGTCACCGAGGCGGACGTTTCCGACGCGCCGGTGGTCAAGTTCGTCAACGGCATGCTGCTGCAGGCGATCCAGAAGGGCGCGTCCGACATCCACTTCGAGCCCTATGAATACACCTTCCGGGTGCGCTACCGCATCGACGGCGAGCTGCGCGAGATCGCCGCCGGCACGCAGCTCAAGGGCTGGTCGGACCGCATCATCGCGCGGGTGAAGGTGATGAGCCGCATGGACATCGCCGAGCGCCGCGTGCCGCAGGACGGGCGCATCAAGCTGCAGGTCTCCAAGACCCGAGCCATCGACTTCCGCGTGAACTCCTGCCCGACCCTGTTCGGCGAGAAGATCGTGCTGCGTATCCTTGACCCGTCCAGCGCCAAGCTGGGCATCGACATGCTGGGCTACGAGCCGGACCAGAAGAAGCTCTACCTCGACGCGCTGAAGAAGCCCTACGGCATGATCCTGGTCACCGGCCCGACCGGCTCGGGCAAGACCGTCAGCCTGTACACCGGCCTCAACATCCTCAACACCGAGGACCGCAACATCTCCACCGCCGAGGATCCGGCGGAAA
Source organism: Halothiobacillaceae bacterium (assembly GCA_006212015.1). GTDB lineage: Bacteria > Pseudomonadota > Gammaproteobacteria > Halothiobacillales > Halothiobacillaceae > Thiofaba. Next base: position 10,900 of record SDAY01000049.1, on the reverse strand, counting down.
TCAACATGCCGGGCGTCAACCAGGTCAACGTGAACCCCAGGGCGGGCCTGACCTTCGCCAGCGCGCTGCGCGCCTTCCTGCGCCAGGATCCGGACGTGATCATGGTGGGCGAGATCCGCGACCTTGAAACGGCGGAGATCGCCATCAAGGCCGCCCAGACCGGCCACCTGGTGCTATCCACCCTGCACACCAACGACGCGCCACAGACCCTGACCCGCCTGATGAACATGGGCGTGCCCGCGTACAACATCGCGGGCTCGGTCAACCTGATCATCGCCCAGCGGCTGGCGCGCAGGCTGTGCCCGGCCTGCAAGACGGAGGAGAAGGTGCCGCGCGACGAGCTGCTGCGCGAGGGCTTCACCCCGGCCGACGTGGACAGCAAGATGACCATCTTCAAGGCGGTGGGCTGCGACCAGTGCAACAACGGCTACAAGGGCCGCACGGGCCTCTATCAGGTCATGCCCATCTCCGAGGAGATGGGGCGCCTGATCATGTCCGGTGCCACCTCGATCGACCTGGCCGACCAGGCGCGCAAGGAGGGCATCCCCAACCTGCGCGAGTCGGGGCTGATGAAGGTGAAGTCCGGCGTTCTCAGCCTTGAGGAGCTGAACAATGTCACCAAGGATTGATGCTGGCGCTCAGCTCAGCACTATCGCGACCCCAGGGTCGCTCCTACAATGAATCGGACACATCCCGCGAGAGGCATGCGACCTGCATGTCGCCGAACAGCTCGCCCAGCTTGAACCTACAATGAATCGGACACATCCCGCGAGAGGCACGCCATGACACAGGCCGCTGAGAACAAGGTGACCTTCATATGGGAAGGCAAGGACAAGACCGGCAAGCACATCAAGGGTGAAGTCCTGGCCGTAAGCGAGATGCAGGCTCGCGCGGTGCTGCGCCAGCAGGGACAGATGCCGCTGAAGGTCAAGAAGAAGCCCAGGTCGCTCATGGGCAAGGGCAAGAAGATCAAGCCTTCGGACATCGCCATCTTCGCCCGCCAGCTGGCGACCATGCTGCAGGCCGGCATGCCGCTGCTGCAAGGGCTGGAGATCATCGCCCAGGGCACCGACAACCAGTCGGTCGCCAAGCTGGTCACCGCCATCAAGGATGAAGTGTCCGGCGGCATCTCGCTCGGCAATGCGCTGGCCAAGCACCCGCTGTATTTCGACCGTCTTTTTGTCAGCCTGGTCATCGCGGGCGAGAACGCGGGTGCGCTGGAGGCCATCCTCGAGCGTATCGCGGTGTACAAGGAGAAGACCGAGAGCATGAAGAAGAAGATCAAGAAGGCCCTGACCTACCCTGCCGCCGTGCTCGTGGTCGCCTTCATCGTGACCGCCATCCTGCTGATCTTCGTGATCCCGCAGTTCAAGGAGCTCTTTGCGGGCTTCGGCGCGGACCTGCCCGCCTTCACCCTGATGGTGGTCAACCTCTCCGAGGTCTTCCAGGCCTACTGGTGGGCCATCTTCGGCGGCATCGGCGGGGTCATATACACCTTCATGTTCTTCAAGAAGCGCTCGCAGACTTTCAATCAGGCGCTGGATCGCCTCGCGCTGCGCCTGCCGATCATCGGACCGCTGACCCACAAGGCCGCCGTGGCGCGCTTCTCCCGCACGCTCTCCACCATGTTCGCCGCCGGCGTCCCGCTGGTCGAGGCCATGGGTTCGGTGGCCGGGGCCACCGGCAACCATGTGTACGAGACCGCCGTGCTGGAGATGCGTGACATGACCGCCCAGGGCCAGCAGATGCGCATATCCATGCAGCAGTCCGGCCTGTTCCCGATGATGGTGGTGCAGATGGTCGGCATCGGCGAGGAGACCGGTGAAATGGACAAGATGCTCAGCAAGGTGGCGGACATCTACGAGGAGGAGGTCGACAACATGGTGGACGCCATGGCCAGTCTGATGGAGCCGATGATCATGGCCTTCCTCGGCGTGGTGGTCGGCGGCCTCGTGATCGCCATGTACCTGCCGATCTTCAAGATGGGCTCGGTGGTTTAAGCCGTCTTCCCGGATTGCGCTTCGCTTCATCCGGGCGACATACGCCCCCATGCAGGCGCGGACCTTGGGCCGCGATGAGTGCCCCGACATCGCGGCCCAAGGGCCGCGCCTACGTATTATTATGGCCAACAGACACCCATGGACACCCTGACCAACGCCCTCGCCGCATCGCCTGCCCTGCTCTATAGCACCCTGGCCGTGCTCGGCCTGATGGTCGGCAGCTTCCTCAACGTCGTCATCCTGCGCATGCCGAAGATGCTGGAGGCCCGCTGGAAGAGCGAATGCCAGGAGTTTCTCGGCCAGACCCCCGAGGGCGCCGACACCGGGCGTTTCAACCTCGCCTTCCCGGCCTCGCACTGCCCGAGCTGCGGCCATGCCCTGCGCTGGTGGGAGAACCTGCCGCTGATCAGCTACCTGCTGCTGCGCGGCAAGTGCGCCTCGTGCAAGACGCGCATCTCGCCACAGTACCCGCTGGTCGAGGCCGCCGCCGCCCTGCTGGCCGTGCTGGCCGCCAGCCAGGTGCCGTTCGGCGGGCCGCTGCTGCTGGCGCTCGCCTTCGTCTGGGTGCTGCTGGCGCTGACCGTGATCGACCTGAATACCATGCTGCTGCCGGACCAGCTGACCCTGCCGCTGATGTGGCTGGGGCTGCTGATCAACATCAGCGGCATGTTCGCGCCCCTGCAGGACGCGGTGATCGGCGCGGCGGCGGGCTACCTCAGCCTGTGGAGCGTCTATCACGGCTTCCGCCTGCTGACCGGCAAGGAGGGCATGGGCTACGGCGACTTCAAGCTGCTGGCGGCCCTTGGCGCGTGGATGGGCTGGCAGGCGCTGCCGGGCGTCATCCTGCTCTCCAGCCTGGTCGGCGCCATCCTCGGCATCGCCATGATGCTGGCGCGCGGCAAGGACAAGAACACGCCCATCCCGTTCGGCCCCTACCTCGCCATCGCCGGACTGATCTGGTTCTTCTGGGGCGATGTGATCCTCAATGCCTACCTGGGCTGAGCGGCCGTGAATCAGTCATGGCCAGCGCGGAGGCTGCGCGCCTGCGAGGACGTCGCTACGGGCGAGCCTATCGCGGCGCGAGCGCCGCTCCTACATGCAGAAGGCCCGCCCTCGGGCCGAATGACGCGCCGCCCGGGATCGTGTTCGAGGTGCTCGCCACGATGTCTTCACGCGCCCTGACTCCGGGCATGCTGACCATCGGCCTGACCGGCGGGGTGGCGAGCGGCAAGACCACCGTCGCCGCCCTCTTCGCCGCGCGCGGCGTCCCCGTCATCGACACCGACCAGATCGCCCGCGCCCTCGTCGCGCCCGGCCAGCCCGCGCTGGGCGAGATCGCCGCGCATTTCGGCCCCGAGGCCCTGCGGGACGACGGGACGCTGGATCGCGCCTGGCTGCGCAAGCGCATCTTCGCGGACGACGCGGAACGTCAAGCCCTGGATGCCATCCTGCACCCGCGCATCCGCGCCGAAGTGCAGCGGCGACTGGAGGCGCTGGATGAACAACGGCTCGCCCTCAGGCAAGACCCGAAGGGCGGAATCCAGGGATGGATTCCGCCGCCCTATGCCATCGTCGTCATCCCGCTGCTGGTGGAGACGGGCGCCTACGACCACATGATCGACCGGGTGCTGGTGGTGGACCTGCCCGAGCAGCACCAGCTGTCGCGCCTGACCGCGCGGGACGGGATCGACGAGACCCTGGCCCGCGCCATGCTGGCCGCGCAGGCCTCGCGCGCGGCGCGGCTGGCGCGCGCGGATGACGTGATCGACAACGCGGGCCCGCCGGACCGACTGGAAGGGCAGGTGGAGCGGCTTCACCGGCGCTATGTGCAATGGGCCATGTAGATGCGAATTCATTCGCACATCCGCATTCGCACCCACGGGATGCATGGATGCGCAGCGCGGCAGGTTGGGCTGCCAAGCCCAACGTCCTTGCACCTGCCGTATTGTTGGGCTTCATTGCATTCAGCCCAACCTACACTGGGGCACCTCGAAAAACCGTCATCGCGAGCCGCGAAGCGGCGCGGCGATCCATTCAGTCTCGATAGAACCATGCGTTATGGATTGCTTCGCTTCGCTCGCAATGACGAGCCCCAGGTTTTTCGAGGTGCCCACGGGCCATTCAACCCACCGGCAGAGCCTACAGGTCCATGCGCCCGCCTTTGGCCATGCCGCCGGCCTCGACGCGCAATCTTGAACGCAGGCGACGGAAATCGTCCGGCGGCAGGCTGTCGCGCGGCAGCATGAGGGTCAGCCTCCTGCCGTCTTCAAGACGGAAGGCCAGCGTCACCCACCACGGCAGGCTGCGGCTGGCCCCGGTATCGAGCATGGCGCGGAGGGTGCTGCCCTCGGCCCACTGAAGTTGCCATGCCTCACCCGCGCCCCACTGCAGCTCCCGCACGGGGAGGATGCCGCGCCAGGCCAGCATTCCGCCGGCGACCAGCGCGAGGCTCACGCCAAGCGCGGCCAGCCACGGCAGGGCCGAGGACCACATGGCCAGGACGCCCAGCCCGTGCATGGCGAGGACCGCCCCGGCCAGCACGGGGGACCGGCGGGGCCGCAGCAGCAGGATGGGCGATTGCTTTTTCATCGTTCAGCATCCTTGAAAACGGCCGGACGGACTGCACGGCCTCGATGTCCGGGCTCAATGCTAAGATGCCCCATCCCTTTGCGCGAGCCTTCTCGCCCCATCCCTTCGGAGAGAACCATGAAACCCGAGTGGAGAGACTTCCTTCAGCAGCACGGCGCGGAATGGAATGCCGAACATGACCATGTCGCGCACTTCGGCAACCCGGCGCAGGAACTGAGCCTTGCATTGACCGGCGAGATCATGGCCGATCTCGGCCATCGCGGCCTGATCGCGGTGATGGGCGAGGAGGCCGAGGGCTTCCTGCAAAACCTGCTGTCCAACGATGTCCGTCAGGTGAATGCCGAGCATGGCCAGCTGACCAGCCTCAACACCCCCAAGGGCCGCATGCTGGCCCTGATGCGCCTGTTCAAGCGCGAGGGCGTGTACTACCTGAGCCTGCCGCGCGCGCTGGTCGAGCCCACCCTCAAGCGCCTGCGGATGTACGTGCTGCGCAGCAAGGTCACCCTGGAATCCGCCGGCGAGGCCTTCGCCCGCTTCGGCCTCGCAGGCCCACGCGCCGAGGCCCTGTTGGGCGAGGCCTGGGGTGAGGCGCCCGCCACCGACGGCGCGGTCCGCACCCGTGATGGCGTGACCGCGATCCGCGTGCCCGGCCCGTCCGCCCGCTTCGAGCTCTATGGCGAGCTGGAGCCGATGCAGACGCTGTGGCAGCGCCTCGATGTCCACGCGACGGCGACAGGCCCCGCCTGCTGGGACCTGCTCGACACCCTCGCCGGACTGCCGGAGATCGCCCCCGAGACCGTCGAGGCCTTCGTGCCGCAGATGGTCAACCTGGAGCGTATCGGCGGGGTCAGCTTCAAGAAGGGCTGTTATCCCGGCCAGGAAATCGTCGCCCGCATGCACTACCTCGGCAAGCCGAACCGCCGCATGGCCCTGCTGCGCGCGAAGGATGCCGAGACCGCCCAGCCCGGCCAGGCCATTCACGGCGAGGATGCCGAACAGGCCGCGGGCCAGGTGGTGCGCGCCGCGCCCCACCCGGACGGCGGTATCGTGCTCCTGGCCATGCTACGATTAAATGCGCTTATCGGCGATCAAGGCGAGTCCGCCCTGCACCTCGGCGCCGCCGATGGCCCGCGACTCTCGCGCCTTCCCCTGCCCTATGCCCTCGAGGATGAAGCTTCGACATGAATACCCACGACCCGCTGATCATCGCCGGCAAGGCCTATCAATCGCGCCTGCTGACCGGCACCGGCAAGTACAAGGACATGGACGAGACGAAACTCGCCACCGAGGCCGCCGGGGCGGAAATCATCACCGTGGCGGTACGCCGCGTGAACCTGGGCCAGAATCCGAACGAGCCGAGCCTGCTCGATGTCCTGCCGCCGTCCGAGTACACCCTGCTGCCGAACACCGCCGGCTGCTACACCGTGGACGACGCGGTGCGCACCTGCCGCCTCGCGCGCGAGCTGCTGGACGGCCATGACCTGGTCAAGCTGGAGGTGCTGGGTGATCCGAAGACCCTGTATCCGGACGTCACCGCCACCCTGGAAGCGGCCGCGATCCTGGTCAGGGACGGCTTCAAGGTGATGGTCTACACCTCGGATGATCCGATCATCGCCAAGCGCCTGGAAGAGATCGGCTGCGTCGCGGTCATGCCGCTGGCCGCGCCGATCGGCTCCGGCCTCGGCGTGCAGAACAAGTACAACATCCTCACCATCATCGAGAACGCCAGGGTGCCGATCATCGTGGACGCGGGCGTGGGCACCGCCTCGGATGCCGCCATCGCGATGGAACTGGGCTGCGACGGCGTGCTGATGAACACTGCCATCGCCGAGGCGAAAGACCCCGTGCTGATGGCCGGCGCCATGAAGCGCGCCATCGAGGCCGGACGCATGGCCTACAAGGCGGGCCGCATGCCGCGCCGCCGCTTCGCCTCCGCGTCGTCCCCGACCGACGGGCTGTTCTTCTGACAGAGGTTTGAACCCGTCATCGCGAGGAGCGAAGCGACGTGGCGATCCATGCCACGGTTCATGGCGCGACACCGCATGGATGGCTTCGCTTCACTCGCAATGACGACGGAACGCATGGCATGACCGAGACCACCCCCCCCTTTCTCCGCACGATCAAGAGCTTCGTCCGCCGCGAAGGCCGCACGACGGCCGGGCAGCAGCGTGCGCTGGACCTGCTCCTGCCGCGTTTCGGCATTCCGGAGGGCGACGCCCCGCTGGATTTCGCCGAACTGTTCGGCAACGACCACCCGGTCACGCTGGAGATCGGCTTCGGCAATGGCGAGTCGCTCGCCGCGATGGCGGAGGCCGCGCCCGAATTGAACTTCATCGGCATCGAGGTCCATCGTCCCGGCGTGGGCCACCTGCTGCACCTGGTTGAGCACAAGGGCCTGACCAACGTGCGCGTGGCCAACGAGGATGCCGTCGAACTGCTCAAGCGGCGCATTCCGCCCGCCAGCCTCGACCGCCTGCTGCTGTTCTTCCCGGACCCCTGGCACAAGAGCCGCCACCACAAGCGCCGCATCGTCCAGCCCGCGTTTGCCGAATGGGTTGCCAGCCGCCTGAAGCCGGGCGGGCTGTGGCACCTGGCGACCGACTGGGAGAACTACGCCGAGCACATGCGCGAGGTGCTGGAGGCCAGCCCCGACCTCGTCAATGCCGTCGGCCCGAACGCCTGCGCCCCGGAGCGCCCCGCCTGGCGCCCGGAAACCAAGTTCGAGCGGCGCGGCCTGCGCCTCGGGCATGGCGTGTGGGACCTGCTCTACACGCGGAAAGCCTGACGCGCCGCCGTTTGCAAGCCTTTTTGTCAAGAGCATGACAAGGGCTTAGAATCGAGCGGATTTTTTTACCTCTTAACCTGAATTTGGGAGACCACGCATGTCCAAGAAGCATCCCGTCGTTGCGGTGACCGGCTCCTCCGGCGCAGGCACCACGACCGTCAAGCGCGCGTTCGAGCAGATCTTCCGCCGCGAGAAGATCAACCCCGCCATCGTCGAAGGCGACAGCTTCCACAGCCTGGATCGCATGGCGTTCCGCGAGGCCGTCAAGAAGGCCGAGGCCGAAGGCAACAGCAACTTCAGCCACTTCGGCCCGGAGGCCAACCACTTCGACAAGCTGGCCGACCTGTTCAAGGCCTATGGCAAGAATGGCGGCGGCAAGAAGCGCTACTACCTGCACAGCGACGAGGAGGCCGCGGAGCACAACGCCCGCCTCTCCACCAACCTCAAGGCCGGCGAGTTCACCCCGTGGGAAGACATCCCGGAAGACTCCGACCTGCTGTTCTATGAAGGCCTGCACGGTCTGGTCAAGACCGACAGCATCGACGTGGCCAAGCATGTCGACCTGGGCGTGGGCGTGGTGCCGGTCGTCAACCTGGAGTGGATCCAGAAGATCCACCGCGACAACAAGGAGCGCGGCTACAGCGCCGAGGCCATCGTCGACACCATCATGCGTCGCATGCCGGACTACATCAATTACGTCACCCCGCAGTTCTCGTCCACCGACGTGAACTTCCAGCGCGTGGCCACCGTGGACACCTCCAACCCGTTCATCGCGCGCGACATCCCGACCCCGGACGAGAGCTTCGTGGTGATCCGCTACCGCGATCCCAAGCAGGCCGACTTCCCCTACCTGCTGAGCATGATCCCGAGCTCCTTCATGTCCCGCGCCAACACCATCGTGGTTCCGGGCAGCAAGATGGGTTATGCGATGGAGCTGATCCTGGCCCCGATGATCCACCAGCTGATCGAAGGCCGCGGCAAGTAATCCCTGCCGCATCCTCGCATTCCAAACCCCGGCCTGACCGGGGTTTTTATTGGGCAGCCGTTAAGCACGCATTAAGGAACCATGTGCTTAACTGCCCGCATGAACCGATACGCCCTGCTTCTTGTCCTTTCGATGACCGCGCCCGCCAGCCTGCTGGCGGGCGCGCCATCGAGCCCGGGCATCAGCCTGCACCAGGCCCTTGAACAGCTTCTGAGCCAGTCGCCGGAACAGGCCCTGATCGAGGCCCGCAAGGCCGAGGCGGACGCCATCCAGCGACAGGCGGACGGCCTGCTGGCCGCGCCGCCGGCGCTCAACCTTGCCGCGCAGGGCGGACGCGAACAGGGCAGCTTCGGCGAATACCGCGAATGGAGCGCCGGGATCGAGCTGCCACTTTGGCGCCCGGGCCAGTCCGCCGCTCATCAGCAACTATCCAGAAGCATCGAAGGCTTGGCGCGCGAAGATTTCCATCTGCTGCGCTGGGATCTCGCCGGCCAGCTGCGCGAGGCCGCCTGGCGCGTCGAGCTGGCACACGTCGCGCTGATAACCCTTGAGCAAACCAAGGCCGAGGCTGACAAGGCACATGCGCGGCTTGCCCGACTGGTCGCGCTGGGTGAGCGCCCGCGCGCCGATCTGCTGACCCTGGATGGCGAGCTTCTCGACCTGGAGCAGCAGGCGGATGCGGCACGGGGCGAACTCAGCCTCGCCCAGCAGGCCTGGCGCCTGATCAGCCGTCAGGAGGCCTTGCCAGCAGCGCCGAAAGAGGCCCTTGCAGCGGCACAGCCCATCGAAGCGCATCCGCAACTCGCCCAGGCGGGCAAGGCACTCGAACGCGCCCAGGCCGAACGTCGCAGCGGCGTGCTGGCTGCCGCCGGCAGCCCAAAGGTCGGGCTGGCCGCGCGTCACGAACAGCCTCCGGGAGGCCCCAGCCTGGATGCCCTGACCATCAGCCTCAACCTGCCACTCGGCTCGGAGCGCCATCGCGCAGCTGCCGAAGCCCCGCTGCGCTATGCAGAAACCGGGGCCAGCGTGCAGATGGCGCAGACGGCGCGCTTGATCCAGTTGCAGCGCCAAGAGGCCGAGCATGGTCTCGCCAGCGCCCGACGCCAGTCCGAGCTTGCGCAAAGGCGTGCTGCAACGACCCGCGAGGCGCTGCGCCTGGCCGGTCGCCGCCTGGACGAGGGTGAGATGGATACCGTGGATTACGTCACCGTCATGCGCCGCAGCCATGACGCCGAACGCGCCGCCCAGATCAGCGTGCTTGAAATCGATCACTGGATCGCACGCTCCAACCAGGCCCAGGGGCTCCTGCCATGAATCGCATCATCTTGACCGGCCTTGGCCTTTTTTTCGGCCTGTCGATGGCCCATGCCGCCGACACGCTGAACCTCAGCACGACCCAGGTCGAAGCCCTTGGGCTCACGTTCGCCGCACCGCAATCCGAGGCGCAGGCTCGCGGTGCGGCCTGGCCCGCCACGGTCATGCTCCCGCCCGACGGGCATGAGCAGATCGTGGTTCCACTCGCCGGGCGGGTCGTGCGCGTGCATGCCGCCTCCGGTGGCCATGTCGATGCCGGGCAGCCGCTGGTCACGCTGCACAGCCCCGCCCTGGTGCAACTGATGCAGGACGAGCAGCGCGCCCGGGCCCAGGAGGACCTGGCCCAGCAGACCCTGTCCCGCGAACAGCGCCTGGCCAAGGAAGGCATCGGGATCGAACGCCGTGTCCGCGAAGCCGACATCGCCCTGCGCCAGGCCCGCATCGAGCGCGAGGCCTTGAGTACACGCCTTGCACTGGCCGGCATCGACGCCAGAAAAACCAGCCGGGAGCCGCGTGTTTCCGCCGAGGTCACCCTGCGGGCACCGCAAGCGGGCAACCTGCTGATGCTCGACGCCCAGCCGGGTGCATGGCTTGACGAAGGCGAGGTGGCTGCCGCGCTGGCCTACACGGACAGCCGCTGGCTGGAAACGGACGTGCCTCTTGAACAGGCCAACATGCTGGCGACAGGCCAGCAAGCGAGCATCCAGCCCGGCGACCTGAAGGGGAATGTACTGGCGATCGGCCTGACGGTGGACGCCGTGCGCCAGACCGTCGCCGTCCGGGTCGAGGTCAAGGATGGCGCCAGCCTGCGCTTGGGCCAGCGGGTGGCCACCCATTTCTCCAGCCGCGCCAAGCCCGGGCATGCTCTGTGGCGCGTGCCGCGCAGCGCCATCGTCGACATCGACGGCCATGACAGCGTTTTTGTGCGGCGTGGCAAGGTGCTCCTGCCGCTTCCGGTCACCCGCCGTGGCCACGAGGGGCATGAGGATCTTGTCGAAGCCGAGCTTCAATCCGGCGATGGCATCGTCAGCCAGGGCGCCATCGCCCTCAAGGCGGCCTGGCAAGCCCGCGAGGCCCCATGATGATCGGGCGCCTGATTGATCTGGCCCTCAACCATCGGCTGATCACCCTGCTGCTCGGCGCGATGCTGGCGGGCATCGGCGCGTTCGCCATGCTCAACCTGCCGATCGACGCCTTCCCGGACGTGTCCGCGCCGCAGGTGAAGAT
>SDAY01000194.1 GCA_006212015.1 Halothiobacillaceae bacterium | reverse complement strand
GCAAGGAGAACATCGAGGCCTGGTGGCTCTCGATCTCCGCCTTTGGCGTGCTGGTCGGGCTGCTGGTGCTGCTGATCTTCATCGGCGAGGGCCTGCGCGAGGGCTTCGATACCCGCAAGGGTTGAGCCCCCTCAAAGCGCGCAAAGAAAAACCCCGGATCATCGTGATCCGGGGTTTTTTCATTCAAGGCGCCGTCGGGCGTTACGCCAGATCGAAACGGTCGGCGTTCATGACCTTGGTCCAGGCGGCGACGAAGTCATTGACGAACTTCGCCTGGTTGTCGTCCTGGGCATAGACCTCGGCATAGGCGCGCAGGATGGAGTTCGAGCCGAACACCAGGTCCAGGCGGGTCGCCGTCCACTTCACCGCGCCGGTCTTGCGGTCGCGGATCGCGTAGAGGCCGCTGCCCGCCTTGTGCCAGGTGTTGCCCATGTCGGTCAGGTTGACGAAGAAGTCGTTGCTCAGCGCGCCCACGCGATCAGTGAACACGCCGTGCCGGCTGCCGCCATGGTTGGTGCCGAGCACGCGCAGGCCGCCGACCAGCACGGTCATCTCGGGCGCGGTCAGGCCCATCAGCTGGGTGCGGTCGAGCATCAGCTCTTCCGGGCTGACGGCGTAGTCCTTCTTCAGCCAGTTGCGGTAGCCGTCGTGGATCGGCTCCAGCACCTCGAACGAGGCGGCGTCGGTCATCGCCTCGGTCGCATCGCCACGGCCCGGCGAGAAGGGAACCTTCACCTCGAAGCCCGCCGCCCTGGCCGCCTGTTCGATGCCGACGTTGCCGGCCAGGACGATCACGTCCGCCACGCTGGCGCCCGTTGCGGCCGCGATCGGTTCGAGCACGGCGAGCACCCTGGCCAGCCGTGCCGGTTCATTGCCCGCCCAGTCCTTCTGCGGGGCCAGGCGGATGCGCGCGCCATGGGCACCGCCGCGATAGTCCGACTGGCGGAAGGTGCGGGCGCTGTCCCATGCGGTGGCGACCATCTCGCTGATCGAAAGGCCGCTGGCGGCAATCCTCGCCTTGACGGCATCGACGTCATAGTCGCGGCGCCCGGCTGGCACCGGGTCCTGCCAGATCAGGTCTTCGGTCGGCACGTCCGGGCCGATGTAGCGCGCCTTCGGCCCCATGTCGCGGTGGGTCAGCTTGAACCAGGCGCGGGCGAAGCTGTCCTTGAAATACTCCGGATCAGTCATGAATTTCCGGCAGATCGCGTTGTAGACCGGGTCCATCTTCAGCGCCATGTCGGCATCGGTCATGATCGGGTTGTGACGCCTGGACGGATCGCTGGCGTCGAGCGGCTTGTCCTCGTCCTTGATGTCTATGGGCTCCCACTGATGGGCGCCGGCCGGGGATCGCCTCTGCTCCCATTCATGCCCGAAGAGCATGTCGAAGAAGCCCATGTCGAAGACGGTCGGATGGGTGGTCCATGCGCCTTCGAGGCCGGAGGTCACCGCGTTTGCCGCCTTGCCGCCCATCTTGGGGTTGGCCCAGCCAAAGCCCTGTTCGCCTACATCGGCGGCCTCGGGTTCCGGTCCCAGCAGGCTGGCATCGCCATTGCCGTGGCACTTGCCGACCGTGTGCCCGCCGGCGGTCAGGGCGACGGTTTCCTCGTCGTTCATGGCCATGCGGGCGAAGGTCTCGCGGACCTGGGCGGCGGTCTTGAGCGGGTCCGGCTTGCCGTTCACGCCTTCCGGGTTGACATAGATCAGGCCCATCTGCACGGCGGCCAGCGGGTTTTCCATGGTCGAGGGATCATCAACATTGCCGTAGCGCTCGTCGCTGGGCGCCAGCCATGCCTTTTCGGCGCCCCAGTAGGTGTCCTTTTCCGGGTGCCAGATGTCCTCGCGGCCGAAGCCGAAGCCGAAGGTCTTCAGGCCCATGTCCTCGTAGGCGATGGTGCCCGCCATGACGATGAGATCGGCCCAGCTGACCCGGTTGCCGTATTTCTTCTTGATCGGCCACAGCAGGCGACGCGCCTTGTCGAGGCTGACGTTGTCGGGCCAGGAGTTGAGCGGCGCGAAACGCTGGTTGCCGGTGCCGCCACCACCGCGCCCGTCGGCGGTGCGGTAGGTGCCGGCCGCATGCCAGGACATGCGGATCATCAGTCCTCCGTAATGGCCCCAGTCGGCCGGCCACCATGCCTGACTGTCCGTCATCAATGCGCGCATGTCCTTCTTGAGCGCCGCGAAATCGAGTTTCCTGACCTCTTCCCGGTAGTTGAAGTCCTGGCCCATCGGGTTGGTCTTGCTGTCGTGCTGATGAAGGATGTCGAGATTGAGGGCCGTGGGCCACCAGTCCATGTTCGAGCTGCCTGCAGCCGTGATGGCCCCATGCATCACCGGGCACGTGCCTGAAGTCGTCATGTGCTTGTCGTTCATGTCTGTCTCCTGCCGCTGTTTTGTTGAACGTATTTCGGGGGGGATTGCCCCGGGATGGGCTGGGGCCGCGCGGGGCGATGCCGCGCGGCTTGCATCGCATCGAATTGCCTGCCTCCTGGAAGTTAGGACGGCTCCATTCATATATGAAATGAATTGTTTCTATTTCTGCTATTTGCTTTGACTATGATTGGCGCGCTTCAGTGCCGGCGCGAAAAGCGCCTGCGCAGGCCAGAAGGTATGGGCGCCGCATGCCACGGCGGGTGCCCCGGGCAGGACGCTATGGCGGGGGCGTGCCTGCCTTGTGGAACACGATGTCGCCATACCAGGCGGTGGCCTTGCCGCCGGTGTCATCGGTATCGGTCATGATTGCTACCCCGCTGATCGGCGGTGGCTCCTCGCCGAAGGCGCGCCGGTAGTCCTCGCGTACGTTGCGCGTCTCCACCAGCCATTGCCCGGCCTTGGCTTGGCCGCTGCGCACCACGATCATCATGGCGCGGCGGGTGTAGGCGTTGGGGATGATCTCGCCGGGTTTTTCCGCCCGGGCCCAGATGTAGTTGAGCGCCCCGAGCGGCGGCGCGCTGCCGTAGAGCAGGCGGGCAGCCTCGTAGCCCAGGCGCTCGCCGAAACCGAGCGTATCCGGCGG
>SDAY01000193.1 GCA_006212015.1 Halothiobacillaceae bacterium | reverse complement strand
AAACAGCGCGGGCTTGGGCAATAGCCCCGCCTGCGCCATGCGCCACAGCAGGTTGGTGGCAATGATGGTCTTGCCCGCGCCGGTGGCGAGCGTGAGCAGCACTCGTGGTGCGTGTCCGGTCTGCCGCGCCAGAATGATCTTCTCAAACGCGGCGCGGATGGCGGCATCCTGGTAGTAGCGCGTGACCGACCATGCCGGGCTGTCGGCTTGAAACAACAGCGCCGCGTCGGACGAGGTCAGGTCAATGCCCTTGTCCCGTGCATAACGGGCGCACAGGTCAGGGTGCGGCGGAAAGTCCTCCAGCGGGTGCGGGCCCGTCTGGATGCCGCTGGGCTTGTCGAAGTCGCCATAAAGATGGCCGTTGCTGGCGAAGACGTATTGCACATCAAAGCGCGCGCAGTCGGCATAGCCCTTGGCCTGCTCCATACCCTTGAGCGGATCGGCGTTGGATCGCTTGGCCTCCAGCACGGCGACCGGCAGCGGTTTGGGCATGTCGCCCATCTGCACGCACAGCAGGTAGTCAGTTCGCCCGCTGCGCTTGCTGCGACGCCCCTTCGGTCCGGTCGGCTCCACCGGAGCCGGGGTTTCCAGCTTGATGCGTTGCGGGTCGTCGTAGCCCTTGCGGCGCAACACCGGGTCAATCAGATGAAAGCGGGTTTCTTCTTCGTTAAAGCTCATGGACGCTTTCTTTACTACCGATTTCGGCACTCATGACCTGCCAGCGTGATTGGGTCCGCGCCGTCGGTGAACTGGCAGAGCACGTCGAAGGGCTTGTTGAGCAGGATGACGTTCATCGGTTATCCAAACGAAAAAGGCAGCCCGGGGGCTGCCTTCATACGATCCGAGCCGGATCAGGCGCGGCTCTTGTACTCGCCGGTGCGGGTGTCGATCAGGATCTTCTCGCCCTGCTCGATGAAGGCGGCGATCTGCACTTCATGGCCGCTGGCCAGCTTGCCGATCTTCATGACCTTGCCGGAGGTGTCGCCACGGGCGGCCGGCTCGGTGTAGACGATCTCGCGGGTCACGGTGTTCGGGAATTCGACCCCGATCGGCTTGTCTTCGTAGAAGGTGATCTCGACCACTTCGTCCATGCCATCGACGATCAGGCCCTTGTTGTCGCCCAGGTATTCCTCTTCGACCTCGATCGGGTTGAAGTCGGTGTCCATGAACACGTACAGCGGGTCGGCGTAGTAGCTGTAGCTGCACTCCTTCTTGTCGAGGATGACCTGCTCGAACTTGTCGTCGGCCTTGTAGACGGTCTCGGTGCCGACGCCGTTGAGCAGGCTCTTGAGCTTCATCTTGACGATGGCGGAGTTGCGGCCGGATTTGCTGAAGTCGGCCTTGAGGACGACCATCGGCTGGCCGTCGATCATCATCACGTTGCCGGAGCGGAATTCTTGTGCGGTTTTCATTCAGGGATTACCAAGTGTGCTAAGCGGTTGTTTAACCGCGGCATTGTAGTGGCCGGCGGCAAACTTGACCAGTTGTGCGGACAGATCATCGGACTGCGCAAGCTGCCCGGCGCGGCGTTCGAACCATGATGTGTGCCGCTTGAGGTTTTTCAAGGCAGCCGACCAGTCAGTGGCGCCTTCGACCGCAGGGAGGCCCTCATCGTTCCATGCGCGCATCAGCTCGGCGAAGGGGGCGTCGGCCAGTGCCGGGCTGTCCTGGGTGTAGGCCGCGACAAAGGCATCGAGCTTGTCCAGATGTGCCCGGTCCGCGGTCGGGTAGACATGCCAGATGAAGGGCTTGCCGGACCAGATGGCGCGGGCGAGCGATTCCTCGCCGCGCACGAAGTTGATGTCGCACAGCCACAGCAGGCGGTCGTATTCGGCCTGCGGCAGGAAGGGGATGACATGCAGGCTCAGGCTTCCAAGCTCAAACGAGTCCCCCACTCGCGGCGCGCCGTCGGGAAAGAGCTCGCGCAGGCTGTTGAGCGTTCGCCCGGCGGGCACGTACACGGTGACAGGGTCATCGCCCCGGCTCAATGCCCTCAGCATGACGGGCAGGGCGGGATGTTCATAGGTGAACAGCGAGAGGATCAGGCCATCCTGTTCGGGGATGGGAACTTGCCACTGATCGCACCATGGGCGGCGTATCGTCTCGCTTTGCAGGAAGGCGGCGCGTTGCTCCAGCAGGTCGCGCTCGCGCAGCAGGCCGCCGCTGCCCGGCTGGATGCCGGGAAAGAAGAAGTATTTGCGCAGGCCGTGATCCTGCGGCGAG
The DNA here is from genome assembly GCA_006212015.1 of Halothiobacillaceae bacterium. Taxonomy (GTDB): domain Bacteria; phylum Pseudomonadota; class Gammaproteobacteria; order Halothiobacillales; family Halothiobacillaceae; genus Thiofaba. The sequence continues at coordinate 799 of SDAY01000193.1, read as the reverse complement.
GGCAGGGTGTGACAGCCCGCCACCCAGTCCTCCGCGCTGAAGTATTCGAGATTGATCCACAGCGGACGGGTGTCGCGCATGGCGACAAGAAAGCCCTCCGGCAAGGGGCAGCCGAAGGCCTCGATGACGACGTCGGCCGGGGTGACATGCGGGAAATCCGCCGTCCAGTGGCGGACATCGATGCCGTCGATCCACTGCCGCGCCGCGTCCGCATCGGTTGCCGGCACCAGACGCCGCATGGTCGCGAGGTCATCCACCCACAGGCGCACGTCCTGCCCATGCTCGTGATGCAGCAGGCGGGCGAGCCGCCAGCAGGTCGCGATGTCGCCAAGGTTGTCGACCACGGCGCTGAAGATGTCCCAGCTCTTGTTCATGAAGCTCAGCCGAGGCGCTGTTGCAGCCAGGCGCGCAAGTCCTTCACTTCGTCCATGCTGATGGTGTGGGCCATCGGGTAGGTCCTGAAGCTCAGGTCCGTGCAGCCCATGGCGGACAGCGCGTCGCGCGCCCGCTCGGCGGAGGCCAGGCGCACCAGGTCGTCCTGCGTGCCGTGGCCCATGAAGATCGGCGTGGCAAGGGCGTTCGCGCCGTGCTCGCGGGCCAGCGCCTCGCGCAGCGGCAGCCAGGTCGACAGGGCAAGGATCCCGCCCAGCCGCTCCGGGTAACGCAGCGCCGTGTGCAGGGCCACCACCCCGCCCTGCGAGAAGCCGCCGATGACGATGCGCCCGGCGGGAACGCCGGAATCGCGCTCGGCGTCGATCAGCTCGCGCGCCTGGCGCACGGCCTGGTGGATGCCCTCCGC
>SDAY01000192.1 GCA_006212015.1 Halothiobacillaceae bacterium | reverse complement strand
GTTTTCTTCAGTACATCCCCTGGCTTGAGCGCGAGGGTATGGAATGCGTCGTCAGTCCCCTTTTTGATGATGATTACCTTGTCCGGCGCTATCAAACCGGCCATGCCGGTCGTGTCGATGTTCTCAATGCCTTTGCCAGGCGCATGCTGGCCTTGTTCAAGGTGCGCTCCTTTGATGTGGTGGTGGTCGAAAAGGAGCTGCTGCCCTATGTTCCAGCCCTGCCGGAGTGGCTGCTGAACCGCTTGGGTGTCCCGTATATTGCGGACTATGACGATGCGCTGTTCCATCAGTACGATCAGCATCCGAACAAACTTTTTCGTGCGTTGATGGGGAACAAGATTGCCCTTGTGATGCGGCGGTCTGCGTTGGTGACGGCGGGTAACCCTTATCTTGCGGAGTATGCTCGCCGTGCGGGTGCGCCACGGGTTGAGGTGGTGCCTACGGTCATTGATCTGGATAAATATGCGCTGCTTCCTAAAGACAATGATCCTGCGCGTGTCTTCACCATAGGCTGGATTGGTTCGCCTTCCACGTCCAAGTATCTGCGTGACATTGCGCCCGCTTTGGCTGAGGTGTGCGCCAAGGGGAGGGCGCGGGTGGTCCTGGTGGGCTCGGGTGAAGTCGATTTGCCCGGTGTTCCGGTTGAGATCGTGCCATGGAGCGAGGCGACCGAGGTGGCGAATATCCAGCGCTTCGATGCGGGCATCATGCCGCTGGTGGATAGCCCGTGGGAGCGCGGCAAGTGCGGATTCAAGCTGATTCAGTACATGGCCTGCGGCCTGCCGGTGGTGGGCTCGCCGGTGGGGGTGAATAGCGAGATTGTTGAGCATGGTGTGAATGGTTTTTTGGCGACGGATCACGCTGATTGGGTGGCGGCCTTGTCGGGTCTGCGGGATGATGCCGCGCTGCGGGCGCGACTGGGGCAAGAGGGCCGCGTCAAGGTGGAGCGTCAGTATTGCTTGCAGGTGACTGCGCCGCGCATGGCTGAGTTGATGCGCTTCGTAGTGGCTTCTCCTAGAGGGACGGATTGATGTGTGGCATTGCGGGTTTTTGGGATGCAACGGGGCGGCATGCGCTTGAGTCTGTGGCGCGCGTGATGGCCGATGCCCTGCTGCATCGCGGCCCGGATGATGCGGGGACATGGCTTGAGCCTTCCATGGGCCTTGCACTGGCGCATCGTCGGCTTGCCATTCTTGATCTCTCCCCGGCGGGGCATCAACCCATGGCCTCGGCGCATGGGCGCTTTGTCATGGTTTTCAACGGCGAGATTTACAACCATCTTGCCTTGCGTCAGGCGCTTGATGCCGAGGCGGGGGCGATTCCGTGGCGTGGTCATTCGGATACCGAAACCCTGTTGGCGGGGTTCGAGTGCTGGGGGGTGGAGGCCACGCTCAAGCAGGCCGTGGGCATGTTCGCCATCGCGCTGTGGGATCGTCAGGAGCGTGTGCTGGTGCTGGCGCGTGATCGGGCGGGGGAGAAGCCGCTGTATTACGGCTGGCAGGGCGATACCTTGCTGTTTGGCTCCGAACTCAAGGCTTTGCGCCGCGCCCCCGGTTTTGATGCCGAGGTGGACCGGGACGCCCTTGCCCTGTACTTGCGTCACAACGTGGTTCCGGCGCCGCACACCATCTTTCGCGGCGTGTTCAAGCTCATGCCGGGTCATTGGCTCTGCCTGCCCTTGTCCAAGGGCGCGGATGCGTGCCGCGCGGCGCGACCCAGGGCGTACTGGTCGCTGGCGCAGGTGGTCGAGGACGGGCGCGCGCAGCCGTTCCTCGGTACGGATGCCGAGGCGGTGGATGCGCTTGAGCAGGTGCTGGGCCAGGCCGTCGAGGGGCAGATGCTGGCCGATGTGCCCTTGGGCGCCTTCCTGTCCGGCGGGGTGGACTCGTCCACGATCGTCGCACTGATGCAGGCCCGCAGCGCCCGGCCCGTCAAGACCTTCACCATCGGCTTCGATGCGCAGGGGTACAACGAGGCCGAGCACGCCAAGGCCGTGGCCCGGCATCTGGGCACGGAGCATACCGAGTTGTATGTCACGTCCAGGGATGCGCTGGATGTGGTGCCCTCCCTGCCCGCCATCTGGGATGAGCCTTTCGCGGATTCGTCGCAGATTCCTACCTTGCTGGTGTCGCGGATGGCGCGTCGGCATGTCACCGTGTCGCTGTCCGGGGATGGCGGGGATGAGTTGTTCGGCGGGTACAACCGGCATTTCCACGCGCCGAACCTGTGGCGGAAGCTGGAGCGTTTCCCCTACTGGATGCGGCGGGCGGGCAGTGCGGCGCTGAAGGCGCCGGGGCCGGATCGCTGGGATCGTTGGCTGGCCAGTGTCCGCCCCGTGCTTCCCGCCGGTCTGCGCGTGCCGATGGCGGGCTACAAGCTGGACAAGCTGGGCGATGCCATGGCGGCGCGCGATGCCGAGGCGCTTTATAAGCGGCTGGTGTCCCATTGGCACGATCCCGCCGCGCTGGTGCTGGGGGCGAAGGAGGCATCGAGCCTGCTGGACCGTCCGCAGGACTGGCCCAGGACCGATGGTTTCGCGCACTGGATCATGGCGATGGATACCTTGACCTACCTGCCCGACGACATCCTGACCAAGGTGGATCGCGCGTCCATGGCGGTGAGCCTGGAGTCGCGCGTGCCCTTGCTGGATCATCGCGTGATGGCGCTGGCCTGGCGTTTGCCCTTGCACATGAAAATTCGTAATGGCGTGGGTAAATGGGCGTTGCGCGAGGTGCTGTACCGGCATGTGCCGCGCGCATTGATCGAGCGCCCCAAGCAGGGCTTCGGCATCCCGCTGGGCGATTGGTTGCGCGGCGATCTGCGCGAATGGGCGGAGGACTTGCTGGAGCCGCAACGCCTCAAGGACGAGGGGTATTTTGCGCCCGAGCCCGTTGCCCGCATGTGGCGCGAGCATGTTTCCGGCGTGCGCAACGGGCAGTTCCAGCTTTGGGATGTGCTGATGTTCCAGGCGTGGTTGCGCGCGTCAAAGTGAGGATCGCCTTGAAAAACCGTCATCGCGAGGCCGAAGGCCGTGGCGATCCA
>SDAY01000191.1 GCA_006212015.1 Halothiobacillaceae bacterium | reverse complement strand
GGCGAGGGCGGCTGGGCGGCCGGCCCGGTGGATGGGATCGTCACGCCCGAGGCGCTGCAGGACCTCTACGGCATCCCCATGCGCCTCATCCATGACGAAACCGGGGCGTGGCTGGTGCCCCGGTAGCCGGGGCGCCACCCCGGCGCCCTCGGGCAGGAGCTGCTAGATTCATCTTCAGGCAGGCAACGAACCCCAGGGAGCGCACCCCATGCTGCACGAAGACACCCGGCTCGCCCAAAACTCCTGGCATGAGGCCTCGGTGACACGCCCCCCGGCCTCGCCGCCCCTCGCCGGACGCGTCACGGCGGACGTGGCCGTGGTCGGCGGAGGGTACGCGGGGCTGTCCGCCGCGCTCGAGCTTGCGATGCGTGGCCACAAGGTCGCCCTGCTGGAAGCCCGTGCCTTGTGCTGGGGCGCATCCGGCAGGAACGGCGGCCAGGCCATCGTCGGCTACGGCCTTGCCGGCGAGGAGACCATCGAGGCCCAGTTGCCCGCCGAGGACGCAAGGCGCGCCTGGGATATCACGGTGGAGGCACTCGACCTGCTGCAGGAGCGCATCGCCCGGCACGCCATAGCCTGCGACTATCAGCCCGGACATCTGACCCTGGCCGTCAACGCGCGCAAGGCAAGGCGCCTGGAGGAGCGGGTCCGGCAGGTGGAAAGGCTGTACGACTACCCCCAGCAATGGATAGCCCCCGGTGCCATGCGCGACTGGGTCGCCAGCGAACGCTTCCACGCCGGGGTCTTCGATGCGCGCTCCGGTCACCTTCATCCACTGAAGTATGGGCTCGGCCTTGCCGCTGCGGCGCGCGACGCCGGCGTCCAGATCTTCGAGGACTCGCCCGTGATGGCCATCGAGCGCGGCGAGCGCCCCCTGCTCAGGACGGCCATGGGCGAGGTCGACTGCCGCTTCGTCCTGCTGGCCGGCAACGTCTACCTGGACGCGTTTGGCGGGCGTCTGGCGCCGAAGCTGGTGCGCCGGATCCTCCCGGTCGGCAGCTACATGATCGCCACCGAGCCCATGGGTCCGGAGCGCGCCGATGCCCTGATCCGCCAGCGCGCGGCAGTCATCGACAACAACCACATGCTCGACTACTTCCGCCTGACGCCCGATCACCGCCTGCTGTTCGGCGGCGGCGAGAGCTACAGCACGGCCAGCCTGGAGCGCCTGTCGGCCAGGATGCGCGACAGGATGCTCGGCGTCTTCCCCCAACTGGCGGACCTGTCGGTGGAGCATGTCTGGGGCGGCTTTGTCGACGTCACCATGAACCAGGCGCCGGATTTCGGACGCCTGGGCTCGAACATCTATTATCTGCAGGGCTTCTCCGGTCACGGCCTGGCCATGGCGGGCATGGCGGGCAAGCTCGCGGCCGAGGCCATCGCCGGGCAGTCCGAACGCTTCGATGTCATGGCGCGCCTGCGCCATGTGCCGTTTCCGGGCGGCAAGGCCCTGCGCACGCCGGCGCTGCTGCTGGGCATGCTCTACTACCGGCTGCTTGATCTTTTCTAGGGAGACGCTGATGGGACCGAACACCAGGCACGCACGACCCCCCGGCCGCCTGATCATGATCGGCTTCGGCAGCATCGGCCAGGCCGTGCTGCCGCTGCTGCTGCGGCATCTCGAGATCCTTCCGCAACAGATCCGGATCTTCACCGCCGACGAGGCGGGCGAAGCCATTGCCAGGGCATGCGGCGTTGCGCTGGAACGGCATCCCATCACCGAGGCGAACTACCGGGGCGTACTCGAACCCTGGCTCAAGCCCGGAGACTTCCTCCTCAACCTGTCGGTGGACGTCTCCAGCCGCGCGCTGATCGAGCTATGCCACGCGCGCGGCGCGCTCTACCTGGACACCTGCACCGAGCCATGGGCGGGGGGCTATGTCGATGAGTCGAGGTCGGCCTCCGAGCGCTCCAACTACGCCCTGCGGGAGGACATCCTGGCCCTGCGCGGCGCCCATGCGGGCGGGCCGACCGCCGTCATCACCCATGGCGCCAACCCCGGCCTCGCCTCCGCCTTCGTCAAGCAGGCGCTGCTCGACCTTGCCCGTGACGCCGGCATCGAGACCGCCATGCCCGGCCATCAGGCGGCATGGGCCGAGCTGTCCCGCCAGCTCGGGGTCAAGGCGATCCATATCGCCGAACGGGATACCCAGACGACGCCCCGGCGCAAGCGGCACGACGAATTCATCAACACCTGGTCGGTCGCCGGCTTCTTCAGCGAAGGCATCCAGCCCGCGGAACTGGGCTGGGGCAGCCACGAACGCCACTGGCCGGACGATGCCAGAAGGCATGGCTACGGCTGCGATGCCGCCATCTACCTCGACCGGCCGGGCGCGATCACCCGCGTACGCAGCTGGACGCCCCTGGAAGGCCCCTACCTTGGCTACCTGATCACCCATGCCGAATCCATCTCCATCGCAGATCACCTCAGCCTCGTGGAGGACGGCCGCCTGATCTATCGGCCGACGGTGCATTACAGCTACCACCCCTGCGATGACACCGTGCTTTCCCTGCACGAACTGGCAGGCCGGAACTGGCGGCTGCAGTCCAGGCGGAGCATCATCCGGGACGAGATCGGCGCCGGCATCGATGAACTGGGCGTGTTGCTCATGGGCCATGCCAGGGGCGCCTACTGGTTCGGCTCGCGTCTGTCGATCCATGAGGCCCGGCAACTCGTGCCGTACAACAACGCGACCAGCCTGCAGGTGGCGGCGGGGGTGCTGGCCGGCATCGTGTGGGCGCTCAGGAACCCGGCATCCGGCATCGTGGAGCCGGATGAGATGGACCATGCGCTGGTGCTGGAGATCGCCCGGCCCTACCTGGGCGAGCTCGTCGGCGTCTACGGCGACTGGACGCCCCTGCGCGACAGGGGCCAGCTGTTCGGCGAGGACATGGACCTGGACGATCCGTGGCAGTTCAAGAATTTTCGCGTGATCTAGCAGCTATCGGAAGGGAATCGCTGGACATTAAGGCAAGCGGCTGCGAGGCCGTGCATTTCAGCAGGGAACGGAGATGGGGGGAGTTCGATCCTGGGGAAGGGCTGCGGGGAGGATGCAGGCCCT
>SDAY01000048.1 GCA_006212015.1 Halothiobacillaceae bacterium | reverse complement strand
TGGTGGCCAGGGAGGGAATCGAACCCCCGACACGGGGATTTTCAATCCCCTGCTCTACCGACTGAGCTACCTGGCCAATTTGAGGCGCGTATTAAAGCGTCACCAAGGCGTCTCGTCAAGAAATTTTCTTGTCACGTTTCCGACATGCGCGGCTCCATTGTATCCTTCGCCCCATTGCCACTCAGTAATGAAACCCATGAGCCAGTCTTCGCGTCAGGCGGTCGTTAGCCGGGAAACCCTGGAGACCCGCGTGCGGGTCACCATCGATCTCGACGGAACCGGTCGCGGCGCCTTCCGCACCGGCGTGCCCTTCCTCGAACACATGCTCGACCAGATCGCGCGCCACGGCATGTTCGACCTGGACATCGAATGCGAGGGCGACACCCACATCGACGACCACCACACGGTCGAGGACATCGGCATCACCCTCGGCATGGCGCTGGCGCAGGCGGTGGGCGAGAAGCGCGGCATCCGTCGCTACGGCCATGCCTATGTGCCGCTGGACGAGGCCCTCTCGCGGGTGGTGATCGATCTGTCCGGCCGTCCCGGGCTGGTGTTCGACTGCGCCTTCACCCGCGCCAGCATCGGCGCGTTCGAGACCCAGCTGGTGCTGGAGTTCTTCCAGGGCTTCGTCAACCACGCCCGGGCCACGCTGCATGTCGACAACCTGCGCGGGGTGAACGCACACCATCAGGCGGAGACGATCTTCAAGGCCTTCGGCCGCGCCCTGCGCATGGCCTGTGAGGTTGATCCGCGCCTGGGCGATGCCCTGCCCTCCACCAAGGGCGCCCTCTGATGAACCAGCCCATGGTCGCGGTCGTCGATTACGGCATGGGCAACCTGCGCTCGGTCGCCAAGGCGATCGAGCATGTCGCGCCCGCCGGAATGACCGTGCGGGTGACCGAGCATCCGGACGATCTCGCCAACGCCGACCGCATCGTCTTCCCCGGCCAGGGCGCGGCGCGCGACTGCATGCTGGAGCTGGGCAGGCGCGAATTGCGCGATGCCCTGCTTGAGGCCGCGCGCAGCAAGCCCTTCCTCGGCATCTGCATGGGCATGCAGGTGTTGATGAGCCACAGCGAGGAGAACGGCGGCACGGACTGCCTGGGCATGTTTCCCGGCGAGGTGCGCTTCTTCGGCCATGGCCTGAAGGGTCCCGAGGGCGAGAAGCTGAAGATCCCGCACATGGGCTGGAACGGCGTTCGGCAGGCGCGCCCGCATCCGATCTGGGAAGGCATCCCGGACGGCGAGCGCTTCTATTTCGTCCACAGCTACCATGTGGCGCCGGCCGAGCCCGACCTCGCGCTCGGCATCACCGACTACGGCCCGCCCTTCGTGTCCGCCATCGCGCGCGACAATGTGGCGGCCGTGCAATTCCACCCGGAGAAGAGCGCGGAGGCGGGCCTGCGCCTGCTGGGCAACTTCCTGCGCTGGAACCCCTGATTTTTTGACCCCCACGCCGAGGACTGAAGACGTCATGTTGCTGATTCCCGCCATCGACCTGAAGGAAGGTCAGTGTGTACGCCTGCGCCAGGGGCGCATGGAGGATGACACCGTCTTTTCCAGCGACCCGGTGGCCGTCGCCGCCCGCTGGGTCGAGGCTGGCGCGCGCCGCCTGCACCTCGTCGACCTGGACGGCGCCTTCGCCGGCAAGCCGAAGAACAAGGACGTGATCCGCGCGATTGCCGAGGCCTTCCCGGACCTGCCGATTCAGGTCGGCGGCGGCATCCGCGACGAGGACACCGTCGAGGCCTACCTCGAGGCCGGGGTGAAGTACGCCATCATCGGCACCAAGGCCGTGACCACGCCGGGCTTCATCAGCGACCTGTGCGTGTCCTTCCCCGGTCACATCATCGTCGGCCTGGACGCGAAGGACGGCAAGGTGGCGACCGAGGGCTGGTCCAAGCTCTCGCACCATGACGTGATCGACATGGCCCAGCACTTCGAGCGCGACGGCGTGGAGGCGATCATCTACACCGACATCAGCCGCGACGGCATGATGCAGGGCGTCAACGTGGAGGCCACCGTGCGCCTGGCCCGGGCTGTGCGCATCCCGGTGATCGCCTCCGGCGGCGTGACCTCGATGACCGACATCGAGCGCCTGTGCGCGGTGGCCGACGAGGGCGTGGCGGGTGTGGTCATCGGTCGCGCGCTGTACGAGGGCGGCCTGGAGCTGGCCCCCGCCCAGGCCTATGTCGACCAGCACTGCCCCGGCTGATGCCCGTGTCCCCCCGTTCGCGCGATGACTTCTTCGAGAACCGTGACGTCCATGCCGCAGACCTCGATGCCCATTTCCTTGGGCTGGTGGAAAAATCCGGCCTGGCGCTCGACAATCGCGGCATGGGTCGCCCCATCGCCTGCGTCGCCCGGCACGCCGATGGCGTGGAAAGCATGCAGCTGGCCGCCATCCCCAGCGCCCCCGGGGAGCTGACGCTGGTGGCCGACCGCCCGATGGACGAAGGCAGCCGGGTCTTTCTGCGGCGGCGCACCCCCGAGGCCCGCGGCGGCACGGTGGAGGGCATCATCCAGCACTGCCGCACCGGCAACCGCCCCGGCGACAACGACCATGTCCATGTCGCCATCCTGAAAATCACCCACGGAAGCCTCTGAGTGCTCGCCAAACGCATCATTCCCTGCCTCGATGTCGCCGAAGGCCGCGTGGTCAAGGGCGTCCAGTTCCTCGGTCTGCGCGATGCCGGCGATCCTGTCGAGATCGCCCGCCGCTACGACGCCGAGGGCGCGGACGAGATCACCTTCCTCGACATCTCCGCCAGCCACGAGGGCCGCGAGACCATGCTGCACGTCGTCGAGCAGGTGGCCGAGCAGGTCTTCATCCCGCTGACCGTCGGCGGCGGCATCCGCACCGTCGAGGACGTGCGCCGCCTGCTCAACGCCGGGGCGGACAAGGTGTCGATCAACACCGCCGCGGTCACCCACCCGGACTTCGTGCGCGAGGCCAGCGACAAGGTCGGCAGCCAGTGCATCGTGGTCGCCATCGACGCCAAGCGCGTCTCCGCCGAGGGCGAGCCGCCGCGCTGGGCGATCTTCACCCACGGCGGGCGCAAGCCGACCGGGCTGGACGCGATCGAGTGGGCGCGCACGATGGTGGACTACGGCGCGGGCGAGCTGCTGGTCACCAGCATGGACCGCGACGGCACCCGCGCGGGCTTCGACCTGGAACTGATGGCACGCATCTCCGACGCCGTCGAGGTGCCGGTGATCGCCTCCGGCGGGGTCGGCAACCTCGACCACCTGACCGACGGCGTGCTCAAGGGCAAGGCCGACGCCGTGCTGGCGGCCAGCATCTTCCACTTCGGCGAATACACCGTGCACCAGGCCAAGGAGCACATGGCCAAGGCCGGCATCGAGGTGCGTCTGTGAGCGCCAGCTTCATCGACCAGGTCAAGTGGACCGAGGACGGCCTCGTGCCGGTCATCGCCCAGGACGTTGATACCGGCCGCATCATGATGTTCGCCTGGATGAACCGCGAGGCGCTGGCGAGGACCGCCGAGCTGGGCGAGGCGGTGTACTGGTCCCGCTCGCGCAACAGGCTGTGGCACAAGGGCGAAAGCTCCGGCCATGTGCAGAAGGTGCGCGAGATCCGCATCGACTGCGACAACGACGTGATCCTGCTGGAGATCGAACAGCAGGGCGGCATCGCCTGTCATACCGGGCGGGCGAGCTGCTTCTACTCGCGCCTCGAAGGCGGTCAGTGGGTGCCGGTCGATCCGGTCCTGAAGAACCCCGACGAGATCTACGCCCAGGGAGTCCGAGACTGATGAACCACGACATCCTCGACGAGCTGCACGCCGTGCTGGAGGCGCGCAAGCAGGCCGCGCCGGAATCGTCCTACGTCGCGAGCCTCTACGCCAAGGGCCGCCCGACCATCGCCAAGAAGCTCGGCGAGGAGGCGGCGGAGACCATCATCGCCGCCATCCAGGGCGACCGCGACGCGCTGGTCTACGAGACCGCCGACCTGTGGTTCCACAGCATGGTGCTGCTGGCCGAGGCCGGGCTTCAGCCGCGCGACGTGCTGGACGAACTGGCGCGCCGCTTCGGCCTGTCCGGACACGAAGAGAAGGCGTCCCGCGCCAAGAACTGATATTTTTAGCAACCACGCATCCATTTTCAGGCCCGCGAGCCTCCACCCTGTTTGACCGAGGACTTTTCCATGGGCGCATTTAGCATCTGGCATCTTCTGATCGTTCTCCTGATCGTCATCCTGCTGTTCGGCACCAAGCGCCTGAAGAGCATCGGCGCCGACATGGGCAATGCCATCAAGGGCTTCAAGAACGCCGTGAAGGACGAGAGCAAGGACGAGGAAGGCAAGACCGACGCCGCCGCTGGCGCGCAGACCGCGCAGAACCTGCCGAAGGACGAGGCTGCCCAGCAAGGTCGCGTGATCGAAGGCGAAGCCACCCGCGAAACCCACAAGTCCTGATCGGCACGGGTGACGTCGCGCCGAGGCATCGGCGCCGCTCGCCCCTGCCTGAGCATTCCGCATGTTCGATCTCAGCTTCTGGGAACTCGCCGTCATTCTGATCGTGGCCGTCATCATCGTCGGCCCCGAACGCCTGCCGTCGCTGGCCTACAAGGCCGGCCAGTGGGTGACCAAGGTGCGGCGCTTCGTCGCCAACGCCAAGGCGGAGATGGAGAGCGAATTCAACACCGGTGAGCTGCGCAAGCTGCTGAACACGCAGGAAGAAGAGATGCAGAAGCTGCGCCAGCTGGTGGAGCAGACCCGGCAGGACGTGGTGCAGGAGCACAGCCTGCTGGTCAAGGCGATGGATGAAAACCTGCGCCCGCTCGAGGAGGCCGCCGAACCTTCGGCCAAGCCCGCCCCCGGCACGGAGCCGGCCTCCAAGGCGCAGGCCCTGCCCACCGGCCCACGCACCATCGAAGACGACATGCGCGCGCTCAGTGAAGAGCTGGGCGAGACCTTCCAGCGCCCGAACTTCGGCGGCGAAAGCGAGGCCCGCGCCCCGCAACCCACCCCATCCACCGCGAAGAACGCATGACGGACCAGCCACCCAACACCCCGGGGCATGATTCCGGCCCCAGCCTGTCCGAAGGCATGAAGGGCTTCATCGCGCACCTGATCGAGCTTCGCGACCGCCTGCTGCGCGCCGTCATCGCCATCGTCGTGCTGATGGTGCTGCTGTTCCCCTGGGCCAGCGAGCTGTTCCACGCCTTCGCCACCCCGGTGCTCAACAGCCTGCCGGAAGGCCAGACCATGATCGCCACCGGCGCGATCTCGCCGTTCTTCATCCCGCTCAAGCTCGCCGCGCTGGCCGCCGTGTTCCTGGCCATGCCCTACCTGCTGTACCAGCTATGGGCCTTCATCGCCCCCGGCCTGTACCAGCACGAGCGCCGCCTCGCCGTGCCGCTGATCGTGTCCAGCTCGGCGCTGTTCTACATCGGCGCGGGCTTTGCCTACTTCATCGTCATTCCGGCCGTGTTCCACTTCATGGGCATGTTCGCCCCGGAAGGGGTGTCCTTCATGCCGGACATCGGCAGCTACCTCGACTTCTCCATCACCCTGTTCTTCACTTTCGGCCTCGCCTTCGAGGTGCCGGTCGCGGTGGTGCTGCTGAGCGTGATCGGCGTGGTCACCCCGGACCAGCTGGCCGAGAAGCGTCGCTACGCGATCCTGGTCGCCTTCATCATCGGCGCCATCTTCACCCCGCCGGACATCCTCTCCCAATTCATGCTCGCCATCCCGGTGTGGTTGCTGTATGAGCTGGGCATCCTGGTCGCCCGCATGCTGGTGAAGAACAAGCGCCACTTCGGCGCGGACGATGAGGAGGCGGCCGAGCCGCCCCTCCTGCCGGCGACTGCCGCGGCAAGCGCCCTGCCCGCCGCAGTGGGCGGCGATGACGAGCCGCCTTCCTCGCCGTCCGACAAGGGGTTTCGCGCCCTGTCACATGACGAGATGGACGATGAGCTGGCCCGCGCCGAGGCGGAGGAGCGCCGCCTCCATGCCGGCGAGGCCGCCCCGCCGCCCGCCGACAGTGGCGCCCAGCCCGAGCCGACCGACGGGCCCGAGGCGCTTCCTCCCCATGCGAGGGATGATCGCAACACCGCGCTGCAGGACCCGGATCGCAGGGACTGAGCGCGTGTGAATCCATCATGGCGAGCGCGGGGGGGGGGCGCGCTCCTGCGAGGACGTCGCCACGGGAGACCTTTCGCGGCGGGGGCGCCGCTCCTACATGCAGGAGGCCTGCCTCGTTCGACTTGTATTTCTACTCCCCGGCATCAGGCCGCTCCTACATGCAGGAGGCCTGCCCTCGAACCGAGTGACGCGCCGCCCGGATCCTGTTCGGAGTGCTCGCTACGATGTCTTCACAAACCCTGACCCGAGCAGCGATGAACAAGGCTGGAGCCCGGGGTTCAGCGCCTTGCGCGCTGCCGATGAAACGTCCCGCCGCCAGGACCGCTCTCATCATGCTGTCATCCGGCCATCCCAAGCTTGGCTCCGATCCAAGCAGGCATTCCCGATATGGTAAAATGCCTGATTTCATATTGACCAAAAGACCGAGCCGCCGCCCAATGTCCAGCTCATCCATCGCCCCCCGCCGCCCCGTCATCCTCATCATTCTCGATGGCGTGGGCGTCAACCCTAGTCGCGAGAACAACGCCGTGGCCCTGGCGCGCACCCCGCGCCTCGACGGCTTCATGTCCAGCAACCCGCATACCGTGCTGGAGGCCTCCGGCCGCGCCTGCGGCCTGCCGGACGGGCAGATGGGCAACTCCGAGGTCGGTCATCTCACCCTCGGCTGCGGCGACATCCACCGTCAGGACCTGGTGCGCATCGACGACGCCATCGCCGACGGCAGCTTCTTCGAGGTGCCCGCGCTGGTGATGGCGGCGCAGAAATCCGCCAAGAACAAGCGCCCGCTGCACCTGGTCGGCCTGGTCTCCGACGGCGGCGTGCACAGCCACGTCAACCACCTGCTGGCCCTCATCAAGCTTGCCAAGGATCAGGGCGCGCGCCCGCTGGTCCACATGATGACCGATGGCCGCGACACCGCGCCGAAAAACGCCGTCCACTACCTGCCCGAGGTCGAGGCCGCCCTGGCCGACGCCGGCGGCGCCATCGTCACCGTCTGCGGGCGCTACTACGCGATGGACCGCGACCAGCGCTGGGAGCGCACCTTCAAGTCCTGGGACGCCATCGTGCATGGCGAGGGCAAGAAGGCGGCCAGCGCGCGCGAGGCCATCCTGGCGAGCTATGGCGAAGGCGTGCATGACGAATTCATCCAGCCGGTCGTGCTCGACGCCTACGAGCGCCCATTGCCGCAAGACGGCGTGATCTTCTTCAACTTCCGCAACGACCGCCCGCGCCAGCTCGCCGAGGCCCTGGGCCAGAAGGGCTTCACCGGCTTCGACCGCTTCGAGTTCGACCCGCTGGTGGTCACCTGCCTGACCGAATACGATCCGCGTTTCCTCTCCCCGATCGGCTTCCCGCCCGAGCGCCCGGGCGTGACCCTGGCCGAGGTCGTCAGCCAGGCCGGCTACAAGCAGTTCCACTGCGCCGAGACCGAGAAGTACGCGCACGTCACCTTCTTCTTCAACGGCGGCAAGGAGCAGCCCTTCGCCGGCGAAGACCGCGTGATGGTGCCCTCGCCCAAGGTCGCCACCTATGACCTGCAGCCGGACATGAGCGCCGCCGAGGTGGCCAACGCCACCATCGCCGCCATCCAGAAGAACGAATACGCCTTCATCCTGGTGAACTTCGCCAACGGCGACATGGTGGGCCATACCGCCGTGCGCGATGCCGTCATCGCCGCCGTCGAGGCGGTCGACACCCAGGCGGGCCGCGTGGTGGATGCCGCCGTCGAGTCCGGCTACACCGTCATCATGACCGCCGACCACGGCAACTGCGACGAGATGGTCGACCCCATCACCCGCGAACCGCATACCCAGCACACCCTCTACCCGGTGCCCTGCGTCATCATCGACGAGCAGCCCTGGCGCCTGCGCACGGGCGGCGGCATCGCCAACATCGCGACCACCGTACTCGAACTGATGGGCCTGCCGGCGCCGAAAAAGATGAAGCCCTCGCTGCTGCTGGGGCCGATTCAACGCCCGGCCTGACCTTGAACGGACGCACATGAAACAAGCCCGCCCGGCGTTAGCCGAGGCGGGCTTTTTCTTGCCCCGTTATTCCCGAACGGACCGGTCAGAACAACGGCATCCCGATCATCAGCCGAGGCTGATCTTGTGCTGTTTGACCTTCTCCAGCTTGGGCAGGGTCAGCTCGAGCACGCCATCCTTGAAGCTGCTCTTCGCCTGGGTGGCATCCACGGCGGCCGGCAGGGTGAGGCTGCGCTCGAACGCCTCGCTGCTGATCTCGCGGCGATGGTAGAGACCCTTCTCATCCTCCTTCTTCTCGTGCCGGGTCTGCCCCTTGATGGTCAGGCAATCCCCCATCAGGGTGATATCCAGCTCGTCCCTGGTCAGGCCGGGCACCACGGCGCGTACGACGATCTCATCTTCCTTGTCCAGCACGTCCATCTTGGGGAAGCGCGTCTCCATGGCCGCCATCAACTCGCCAAAGCGCGGGCGCTCCAGCATCTGTCGCATCCAGCGGCGCGGGGCAATCGAATCAAACCAGTGCTCCATGTCCTCGAATCGGGACAGGGCTTGGGTCGGTGCGACCTTGCGCACCTCGACCTCGGTACCCTTCGCATTCTCTTCTATGGCCATGATCATGTCCTCCAAACGAAACTATCGATGATTAAATGATTCGCCCTCCTTGTATCCGGGGGTTGCGCCCCCACCCTGTTTGTAGTCGACGTTCCCTCTCTTTGCCACTCACCCCCCACATGGAGAATCGCGGACCGCCAGGCTGCTAGACTTCAGGCATTCGACCCTTGTAGCTGCGCGCTGTCATGCACAACTCCCTACCCCAGATGCCACCCTCACGAAACTGGATGAATGTCCTTGTGGCCGTGACCCTGTTCCTGGCGCTCGCCTGGCTGTTCTTTCAGTCGCCCGCGACGGAAACGGTGGTTGACGTGCCCTACACGCGCTTCAAGGAACTGGTGCGGGAAGGGGCCGTGGCCGAGGTGGTGCTGCGTGGACAGGTCGCCGAGGGACGGCTCGCCTCCGCCCGCCCCATCGGTCCGCAGGGCGCCATGGGGCAATGGATGAAAAGCCAGGTGCCCGAACTGGGCGACGAGACCCTGCTCCCCCTGCTCGAGGAGAAGGGCGTGACGGTCAACGTGGTGGCAGAAAAGAAGCAGGACGGCCTCATGGCCCTGCTCCTGCTCATGCTTCCCTGGGTGCTTTTCGCCCTGTTTTTCTTCTGGGCCTTCCGGCGTACCCAGCGCACCCTCTCGGGCATCGACGGACCCAACGATCTCAAGCAGTTTCTCGGCGGCTCGATCAAGAAGGCCGAAGTACCCGACATCACCTTCGACGACGTCGCCGGCCAGGACAACGCCAAGCGTGAAGTGGCCGAGCTGGTGGAATACCTGCGCAACCCCGAGCGCTTCCGCCGCCTCGGCGCGGAGGTGCCCAAGGGCGTGCTGCTGATGGGCGCCCCCGGCACCGGCAAGACCCTGTTGGCGCGCGCCCTCGCCGGGCAGGCCGGGGTACCCTTCTACAGCATCTCGGCCTCGGAATTCATCGAGGTCTTCGTCGGGGTGGGCGCCTCACGGGTGCGCCGCCTGTTCGCCACCGCCAAGGAAAACGCCCCCGCCATCGTCTTCATCGACGAGCTGGACGCCATCGGCCGCACGCGCGGCACCGGGCTCGGCGGTGGGCATGACGAGCGTGAGCAGACCCTCAACCAGATCCTTGCCGAACTGGATGGCTTCAGCGGCCGCGAGGCGGTGATCGTGCTGGCCGCGACCAACCGCCCCGACATCCTCGACCCGGCCCTGCTGCGCCCCGGCCGTTTCGACCGTCATGTGACGCTGGAGCTGCCCGACCGCAAGGACCGCGAGGCCATCCTGAGGGTCCATCTGCGCAAGGTGCCCACCTCCTCGGACGTCGACACGACCAAGATCGCCGCCGGCACGCCCGGCTTCTCCGGCGCCGACCTCAAGAACCTGGTCAACGAGGCGGCCATCCTCGCCGGGAGGGACAATGCCCCCATGGTCGGCATGCATCATTTCGACGAGGCGCGCGACAAGCTGCTGCTTGGCGGCATCCGCTCGCTGACCATCACCCCGGAGGAGCGGCACCGGCTGGCGGTGCACGAGGCCGGGCACACCCTCGTCGCCCATGCCCTGCCGCATGCCGATCCGCTCTACAAGGTCACCATCATCCCGCGCGGGCGCGCGCTCGGCGGCACCCAGCAACTGCCGGACATCGAGCGCCACACCCTGCCCGAGGACTACCTGTTCGATCGGCTGGCCGTCATGCTTGCCGGGCGCGGAGCGGAAGAGGTCGTGCTCGGCAGCGTCAGCTCCGGCGCCGACGATGACATCCGCCAGGCTACCGCGCTTGCCCGCGCCATGGTCGCCCGCTGGGGCATGTCGCGCGAGATCGGCCCCGTGGACCTGCGCGAGAGCGAGGAGCACCCCTTCCTCGGCCGCGAGATCGCCCAGCCCCGCCGCTACAGCGAACATGCAGCCCGCGCGGTGGACGAGGCGGTCAGCGCGCTGCTGAAGAAGGCCGAGGACACCGCGCGCGAGATCATCCGCGCCCACCGCGACGCGCTGGACCGCCTGGTGGGCAGACTGGAAGAAAGGGAAACGCTGGAACGAGGCGATATCGAGGCCTGCCTGGGCGCGCGCCCGAGCGGCAAGGAACATGCCCCAACAACACCATCGACCTGACAGGCGTCCTCACCCGTACCGGTACGCGGACATGGTCGATCAAACCGAAATGCCCGATGGAAGACCAAAGCCCCGCCCCGGGCACGCACCGATCAAGGCGTGAAAATCAGAAAGGGGAGCCGATGCCCCCCCTTTCCGGCTTGGGCGACGCGGAGTCGCCCTCGCTGCGCTCGATTACAGCGAAGCGATATAGGCGCTCAGGTTGTCGATGTCGCCATCGGACAGGCCGGAGGCGTTCGGGGCCATCATGGCGGTCATCGGACCGACCTGCTCGCCCGCGCGGTACTTCTTCAGCTTGGATGCCAGGTCGGCGGCAGACTGGCCCGCCAGTTTCGGGAAGATCCCCTGACCTTCGGCGTTCATGCCATGACAGGCCGCGCAGCTTGCGTACCGGGTCTTGCCCGCAGCCACATCGCCCGCACCACCCGCAGCCGCGACAACCGGGGCCGCTTCAGCCGGGGCCGCCGGGGCCGCGCCACCGAAGGCTGCGATATGCGCGGCCAGGTTGCCGATATCGGCATCGGACAGGCTGGCGGCGTTCGGCGCCATCATGGAGGTCATCGGACCAAGCTGCTCGCCCGCGCGATACTTCTTAAGCTTGCCTTCGGCATCCGCGGCGGACAGACCGGCCAGCTTCGGGAACGCGCCGCCGCCTTCGCCATGGGCGCCGTGACAGGCCGCGCAGGTGGCGTACTTGGCCTTGCCCGCTGCGGCATCGCCCGCCGCGGCGGCAGCCACTGGAGCGGTGGATGTGGCTTCAGCCGCCGGGGCAGCCGTGGCCGCAGGCGCCTCGGTCGCGGCGGGGGCCGCCGGGGCGGCGGGCGCTACCGCAACCTCACCCTTGGTGCTGTTGCGATCAACGGTGTTCAGCAGGGATTGAACCATGTAACCAACCACGATCAGCAGCAGCACCGCGCCAACCGCAGTGACCACTTTGGCCATGGAGTCCACTTTCACGTCATGTTGGGCCACGAAGGAATCCTCATTGTTCTGGGGTGGGTGAACGGCGCGAGGCGCACTTTTTCACAAGGCGCATTATAGGTACAGCAAGGCAGGGCGGGACAATAAAAAAATGGACGGGTCGATTAGACAGGAGGTATGCTTTGCAACCCCACGCGCCCGTAGCTCAGATGGATAGAGTACTGCCCTCCGAAGGCAGGGGTCACTGGTTCGACTCCAGTCGGGCGCACCATCTCTGGCGGGCTTTCTGCCTTCCCTGCTATTTCTCGGTGACCAAACGGTGACCATCGGGTGACCACGCACCTTGCGGTCCATCAAGGTCAATCACGAATTTGACCTCAACCCCCGTTCAGTCACGAGCGATCTTCAGTCCTCTTTCACGTACTCGAAAAGCTCCTCCAGCGAGCAATCGAAGTACTGACACAGCTTGTCCATCACGTCCTTCTCTACGCGCTCGAACGTTTCGTCATAGAGGCGCGTGAGTGTTCCTCGATTGATCTTTGTGTCGCGAGAAACATCGGAAATCCGCCCATCACTTCTGGAGCAAGCCCCATGCGGACCAAGGCCAGCGCTTCCATCAGATCGAATGACGGGGCGTGGGTGACCCTTCAGGAAGCGGCGACACGACTGGGCGTGAGTACACGCACCATCCAGCGCCACATTCGGGCAGGGAAGCTCGATGCCCGGCGCGGGGATGACCCTCGGGTAAGGGTCATGGCACCCGCCATGATCGCAGCAGCATCTCCGGTGCCAGTTCAAGATCTTCAAACCCTGATCATGAAAGTCGATCAGCTTTCAGAGCTTGTGAAGACGGCCATCCGGCTTGACGCGCCCAAGACGCTTGAGGCGCTTGGCAGGA
>SDAY01000047.1 GCA_006212015.1 Halothiobacillaceae bacterium | reverse complement strand
CCAGTGATCGATGGAGATGGGGCATTTACAACGGTCCTGACTTGGTAGGGGGCATTCAGCGCCCTTGAAAATGTGCCGTAGCCCAACCGTGGCCCAAATATGGCCCAACCCTACATGGGGCGAATGACCAGTTGGCGCAGAAGTGAGCACCACCTCGATTTGGACCATGGGGGCCCTTTCTCGCTATGGCTGCTCGCCAGCGGACTCATTCTCAACATAGATGGCAAGGTCACTGAGGGGACAGGCGAAGTGCCCAACCTGACGCGGCAGGATGGCTCGGCCTTTGAGCGCCTGCTCCTGCAAAACTTTCACCTGCCGACGGTGTTCCCCATCTTCCGGGATGCCGAATCCGAGACCGGATCATCCATCCATGACAGGGCCGAAGAAAAGCCGAAGGCGGTGCGCCATGGCTGAAACTACCACGCCCATCGTGCACCGTCTGGCGCTCTCCCTGCTGGTGGCCTATCGCCCCTACCTGAACCCGGTCACCGATCGCGCTGCCGACCTCTTCATTCCCGCCAATGCCCTGTCCCGCTGGGTGGCTCATGAACTGACCCATCCCGACGAGGCCATGGCTCGTGCGGTCCTGCCGCACCGGCTGACGCGATTCGAACGGCTCATCCGTGAACAGCAATGCGGTGCATCATGGTCGCGCTGATCGAACGCCTCGCGCCCCAGTCCCTGGGCGACATGCGCATCAGCGCACGATTCAGGTTGAGGGACAGGATACATCGCACCCATCGCGATGGGCGATCCTTCCACATCCTGCAGATCGGCAACGATACCGGTCTGCAGGGGCGAGCCGTGCTGTGGTCTGATGCCGTCATGCCCATGGAGGTCTCCAGCCTGATCCCCGGACATGACTATGAGATCACCCTTCGCCAGGCCTTCGACCCTCCCGCTGAACAGTCATCATCCGAGCGGCAGCGAGCCTACATCGAGGTGGTGGATATCGTGCCCACCCGGCAGGCCTATGGGCTGAGTGTCGATGAGAACGCACTGCCACGGCCCGAACTGGCCGACCGCCTTCGGTTCTGGATGGATGCCTGTCCCGTGCCGGAACTCGAAGACTTCATGATGCAGGTCTTCAGCGACACGGAGCTCGCCATGGCTTCCTGACGCGCCCGGCCAGCGCCCGGCATCACCATGCCAGGCCTGGGGGCTGGCTGAGCACTCGCTGGAGGCCTCGACACGCGTTGAAACCAAGCTTGCCCATGACGATGATCGGGAACGCTGGCTTGCCTCTGTCGCGGGCCTGCTTCACAATACTAAGAGGACCCGCACGCATCAGGACGATGGGCAATACACAGCCACGGGCCATGTGCTTGCGCATGGGCAGCTGACCCTCGAGATCTTGGCACCGGCCCTGAAATCACTGGACAGGCGCTGGCCCGATGGCGCTCCAGGCCGCCGACCGACTGAGTTCTGCCGAAGACACGCGTCGTCAGGCCTTCAAGGGACGTCCGGATTGGCAGCACTTTGCCAAGCTAGAGACACTCGGGCCGCCATCGCGATTCTGGATGCCGAAGGCGCCACCATCGGCACGTTCACACTGAGTATGAGCGACAGCATTCCCAACGGCTCTCGAGTGTCTAGTGAATTCGGGGCGATTCACTCGCTTTCAAGCACGAGTTTACGGGGCCGTCGTGGCTTGAGTCTTCGCGCATGCGCGGATCGTCCGGCTGCGGATGCATCGTACCGGAGCGGCGCCTCGTCAGTCCGTGTCACGCCATGGCGACGTATTTCACGACTGATGCTGGACGGCGAGCGATTCAGATGATGAGCGATGTGACGAATGCCGTGCCCCTCGGACAACATCAACATGATGCCCGCTCGATCTTCGGTCTGAAGGTGGTTGTACTGTTTTTCCATGGCAACATCCTAATCGGTTTAGGGTGTTGCACTTGGTACTTAAGCGTGCCTGATTCTGAGCATTTGATGTGACTTTTAAGACAGGCGTTAGGGGCTTCAATGGATTGCAATTCTCTCTTTGACATCGTTCACGACGATGCTTCCCCGGTAGCGGACAGGTCTTCTAAGTTGGCCGCGTTGCCATCCAATGCCATTGCGATTGTCGGCATGGCCTTCCGCTTTCCCGGGGACATGGCCGACGAGTTTTCCTTCTGGGAGGCGCTGCGATCCGGGCAAGACCTTGTCAGTGAAGTCCCCTCCGACCGCTGGGCAGTCGACGAACTCCAGCACCCCAAGCGATCGGAGGGCGGGCGAAGCATCACCTTCTCTGCTGGCGTCCTGTCCCGCATTGAAGCATTTGATGCGCAGTTCTTCGGGATCTCCCCCCGAGAGGCTGCGCTGCTTGATCCACAGCAGCGCCTGCTGCTGGAGCTGGCATGGGAAGCACTGGAAAACAGCGGGCAGGTTCCCTCGGCACTCGCCGGATCTAAATGTGCCGTCTATGTCGGTATATCCGGTCTGGATTATGGCATGCGCCTGCTTGACGACCTTTCTAGTCTTACCGCACACATGATGACCGGCAACACGATGAGCGTGGCGGCTAACCGCCTTTCGTATGTGTTTGATCTGCACGGACCTTCACAAGCTGTGGATACCGCATGTTCGTCATCGCTGGTAGCGCTCCATCATGCTTGCAACAGCCTGCGGCATGGGGAGGCTGAGTCAGCGCTGGTTGGCGGCGTCAACTTGCTCTTGCATCCTTATCCTTTCGTCGGGTTTACCAAGGCATCCATGCTTTCGGCGCAGGGGCGCTGCAAGGCCTTCGATGCATCGGGGGATGGTTATGTCCGCGCGGAAGGTGGTGCGGTTCTTTACCTGAAGCCCTTGGCCAAGGCATTGGCCGATGGCGATGACATTCAGGCCGTCATCAGGGCGACGGGCGTGAATGCGGATGGCGCCCGCAAGTCCGGGCTGACCATTCCGAGCGCGGCAGGGCAGATCGAACTGATGCGGACCGTGCTTGAACAAAGCGGCTTGTCTCCTCTGGATGTCGATTTTGTCGAGGCCCACGGCACGGGGACAGCGGTCGGCGATCCTATCGAAGCCACAGCCATTGGTACGGTCTACGGTCAAGGCCGTCCCCAGGGTCGCCCCCTTCCGATCGGTTCGGTGAAAACCAATCTCGGTCACATGGAGCCTGCCTCTGGTATGGCTGGGCTTATCAAGGCTGTGCTGGCCCTGAAGCATCGGGCATTGCCGCCTTCCCTGCACTTGACGAACCCCAATCCGCGCATCGATTTTTTCGGGCTGAAACTCGATGTGGTGACACGTCACAGAGAACTCACGCGCACGGATGGCAAGCCCCTTGTGGCTGGGGTCAATTCGTTCGGTTTTGGCGGTGCCAATGCCCACGTGTTGCTGCAAGAGGCTCCGGCAAAATGCGTGGATTCCAGGCCGCGTGAAGTTGCCTGCGAAGCGCCACCGCTGTTTATTTCGGCACGTACCCAAGATGCCTTGCGCGACATGGCAGCGCGTTATGCAAGGCTGTTGAGCGTCGAATCCGACGAGCATTATTACGACATCGCCCATGGGGCGGTCGGGCTTCGTGAGCGCATGGAAAAGCGCCTGGCGATCAAGGCGGATAACTCCAAGTGTCTGGCTGAACTGCTTGATCGTTTTGCGCAAGGCGAGGTGGTGGAGCAGGCGCTGGTGGAAGAAATCCTGCCCGAGGCTGGAGGCGTTGCCTTTATTTACTCGGGCAATGGTGCCCAGTGGGCAGGCATGGGGCAGCAGTTGCTACAAGAATCGCCGCGTTTTGCCGCGATCATCGGCCAGATCGATGCGACCATGTCACCGTTCGCCGGCTTTTCGGTGATGGCCGAGTTGCAAGCGGAGAAGGCCGATTCAAGGCTGGACGATACCGTCATTGCGCAACCCTTGCTGTTCGCCATCCAGGTTGCCGTCACCCAACTGCTGAAGGAGCAGGGCATCGAGCCCACTGCAGTGACGGGGCATAGCGTGGGCGAGGTGGCGGCGGCCTGGGCATCAGGGGCGCTTGAGCTTGAGCAGGCGATCCGCGTGGTGTGCGTGCGCAGCACGGAGCAGGGACTCACCCGGGGCAGCGGTCGCATGGCTGCGGTGGCCATGTCACCGGCGGGGATCGAGGCTGTTCTGAGGGATCTGGGTGGTGACCTGGATATTGAAGTCGCAGGCATCAACAGCGCCAATAACGTCACCCTGTCCGGTGATCTTGTCGATCTGGAGCGCATCCAATCCCATCTTGAACCCATGGGCATTTTCTTCCGCCTGCTTGATCTGGACTACGCCTTCCACAGCCGCCATATGGATTCCATCGAGCAAGGCATTGTGGATGGCCTGGCAGACCTTGCGCCAGCCGCATCGAAGGATTCGGCATTTGTCTCGGCCGTCACGGGCGACATCGTCCCCGGGAACGAACTCGTGGCAGATTACTGGTGGCACAACGTCCGTCAGCCCGTGCGTTTCGCCGAGGCCATGGCGCGACTGGTCGAGCTGGGATGCCGCGTGTTTATCGAGGTGGGCCCGCATGCCATCCTCCAGCGTTACATCGGCGAATGCCTGAAGACGGCCGAGGTCAGCGGGCGTGTTCTCCCCACGCTGCGGCGGGATGACGATGGTCTGGCGCGCCTCGAAGAGGCGGCACTGCGCGCCCATCTGCTTGCCGATGTTCCCAAGCTGGATGTCTATTTTCCCGTCCCCGGAAGGCATGTTCGCCTGCCCAATTACCCTTGGCAGCGCGAACGTCACTGGTATGCAAAAACCAGCGAAAGCCATGCACTGATTGAACGCCAGCGCGTGCATCCGTTGCTTGGCTGGCGCCTGTCGGAAGCGGAGGCGGCTTGGGAGAACACCCTTGATCCGCTCATCCTGCCCTGGCTTGCCGATCATCAGGTTGGCGGCGCCGTGGTCTTCCCGGGGGCGGCCTATGCCGAGATGGCGCTTGCCGCCGCGCGTGAATGGCATGGCAAGGAGTCGCTTGGACTGGAGGAAATGGATATCCTCGCGCCGCTGGTGTTCGATGGCGAGCATGCGCGCACCCTGCGCCTGACCCTGAATACACGGGATGGCGGATTCCAGATCACCAGTCGCCAGCGTCTTTCACATGACGAATGGACGCTGCATGCGACCGGGCGACTGTTTGAGGTTCCCGCAAACATCAGCCGGCAGATCGCTATCCACCCGGCATCGGTTGACGCGCGCCTGGTCGATCGGGCAACACACTATGACCTTACCGCGCGCCTCGGGCTGGACTATGGCTCAGCGTTCCAGGGCTTGCGCGAGGCTCGCGTGGCTGATGAGCTTCTCGACGCGCAGACGGATGTCCCCCAGTCCGTGCGCGAGGATGGCTATCTTCTTCACCCCGCGATGCTGGATCTCTGCTACCAGAGTCTGGTTGACTATTTCCAAGTCGAGATCGAATCGGGCCAGGGCATCGCCTTCCTTCCCGTCAAGATTGGTCGGCTCACCCTGCATCGCATGGCTCGGGTCGAGCGTTTCCGCGCACGTCTTTTGCGCCGCAGCGCGCGATCTGTACTGGCTGATTTTGAGCTTCTTGATGCCGAAGGCGCGTTGGTCGCTAGCATGCATGGATGCCGTTTCCGGGCGGCGCCGCTGCTGAAACGCGAGAAATCACCGGTTGCGCGCTGGAAGATCACCCCCCGATTGCGGCCGCATCCTGCCGATCTACAGGTGACGCATCTACCTAGCACCGCCGAGCTTGGACGACATCTGGCCGATATGTTCGAGGGCGGGGAGGTCGCGCTCCAGCGGCAGGCGTGGTTCAAGGAGGCCTTGCCCCTGTTCGAGGCGCTCACGCTTGCCTTTGCCTACGAGGCCTTCGAGACGCTGCATGCAGCCCATGCGAATGCCTTGCAGGAACGTATCGAGCAGCAGGGTGCTTCGGCCTATCTGCGCTGGCTGACTGCGCTGCTGATCGGCGAGCAGTTGTTGGTCGAGCACGAAGGCCGCTGGCAGCTTGCGCCGCGCGGCGAACTCCCACGTGCCGAGGACATCTGGCAGACCCTGTTGCGGGAATCGTCTGCCTGCGCTTCACAGCTTGTGCTTCTAGGTCGTGTTGGACGGCATCTTGCCGAGCTGGTCGGCGGCGTGCTCGACATGCGCGAGTTCATGCACGGCCTGTGGCGTTCACCCTCCTCGGAAACCCTGCTGGACGACGATCCCGCTTATCTTGGAACGCGTCTGGCCATCCAGACGATCGTGCAGGAACTCGAACGCGGTCTTCCCGGCCACCGCAAGCTGCGCATCCTTGAAATATCGCCCGGCACCAGCGAATTGGCGCGGCGTGTCAGCAGCTTCCTGGGCGAAGATCGCCTTGAGTATGCACTTGCCATCACTGACGAGGAGGCGCGACTTCGCCAGCAGCTCGAGTTCCAGGAAATGCCCCACATCTCCGTGCTTGGGCTTGATCTCGCAGACTGGAACCTCGCCTCGGACATCGCCGATGCCCAACCCTTTGATGTGGTGATCCTGCATCATGTGGCGCATCGTGCTGCCTTCCCTCAGGCGGCGTTGGCGCATGCCAGGCGCTGGCTGGCGCAAGGCGGCCTGCTCATGGTGGCCGAACGTTATCCGGACTGGAGCGCCGACATGCTGGGCGGACTGGATTCGGGGTGGTGGAGCGAGGCTGACGGCGGTTCGCGCAGTCGTCCCTTGTCCGCCCTTCAGCCGCCGGAGGCGTGGCATAACGCCTTGGTCGAGGCGGGCTTCGAGGGGATTGAGCGCTTCAGTGAACCGGCATCCGAAGGGCTCGCCGTGGGTGCGTATCTGGTCCTGGCCAAGCGTCCGGCAGGCGAAGTCGAACCCTCTGTTTGTGCGGATCGCGCGTCCTGGCTCGTTCTTGTGGATTCGGCATCGGCAGCCCTCGCCGGGCAGTTGCGTCTTCAACTCGAGGCTGAAGGGCAGCATGTCATCGTCAGCGAGCAGATGAACAGCGCCGAGCTTGCTCTGGTCGATCACGTCGTCCACATGCTTGGCTGGAGTGCATCGTCGCCGGTGGAGGGGCTGTCGGCAGCACTTCGCATGCCGGGACTGGTGCACCAGCTTCTGGACGACGGCACGCGTCAGCCTCGTCTGTGGATGGCTACGCATGGTGGCGCGCTGGCGGATGTGTCCTGTTCGAGCGTTCCGGCGCAGCCGCATCAGGGGGCGCTCTGGGGCTTCGGCCGGGTGCTCATGAACGAATACCCGGCGCTGGACTGCACGCTGATTGATGTCGCCTGTGACCCGGGTATGCCGGGGCTTCCCCTTCGAATGAGCCATGAATTCCTGCAGCCCGATGGTGCGAATGGCATCGTTCTGAACGCGGAGGGTCGTTACGTCCTGAGCATGTCCGAGGACACGACGGAGGCAGCGGTCGATGCCGGAAGTTCCGTTCCACGTTATCGGCTCGACTTCCGGGTTCCCGGTCAGTTGCGCAACCTTGTCTGGTTGCCGGAAAACGTGCGTGAGCTGAGAGATCATGAGGTCGAGGTCAACACCCGGGCAACCGGGCTGAACTTCCGCGATGTCATGTACCTCATGGGGTTGCTGCCGGACGAGGCCGTTGAAAACGGCTTTGCCGGCGCAAGCCTTGGACTCGAGTTCTCAGGTGTGGTGAGCCGCGTTGGCCGAGCGGTGCGCGATTACGCACCGGGCGATGCCGTCATGGGCTTTGGTTCCTCCTGCTTCGCAAGCCACGTCGTCACCCGCGCGGATGCCATCGCCGCGATGCCTGAAGGGTGGTCGTTCGCAAGCGCGGCCACCGTGCCTACCGTGTTCTTCACGGTGTACTACGCGCTCAGGCAACTGGCCGACCTTCAGCCCGGGGAGCGCGTCCTGATCCATGGCGCGGCAGGCGGGGTGGGCATTGCCGCCATCCAGCTTGCGCGTCATCTGGGTGCCGAGATCTTCGCCACTGCGGGCAGCGAAGAAAAACGTGACTTCGTCAAACTGCTCGGTGCCGATCATGTCTTCGACTCGCGCAGTCTGGCCTTTGCCGACGACATCCTGGAGGCCACGAACGGGGAAGGCGTGGATGTCGTGCTCAACTCGCTGGCTGGCGAAGCCATTCGCCGCAATCTACGCATCCTCAAGCCGTTTGGCCGCTTCCTGGAGCTGGGCAAGCGCGATTTCTTTGAGAACACGCCCATCGGTCTGCGCCCGTTCAAGGACAACATCAGCTATTTCGGCATCGATGCCGACCAGCTCCTCACCGGTCGCCCCGCGCTGGCGGCAAGGCTTTTCCGTGAAGTCATGGAACTGTTCCATGAGGGCGTTCTGGCACCGCTGCCGCATCGGGTTTTCACCGCCGACCGTGTGGTCGATGCCTTCCGCGTCATGCAGCAAGCACGTCACATCGGCAAGGTCATCGTGAGTCTTGACGAGCCGCCCTCGCATATCGAGCGCCCCGTCGAGCCGTGCAAGACATTGACGTTTGCGAAGGACAGCACCTGGCTGGTGACGGGCGGGCTCTCGGGCTTCGGTCTGGAGACGGCGCGCTGGCTTGCCGCGCGCGGCGTGGGTCATCTGGTGCTGCTTGGTCGGCGCGGCGTGGATACCCCCGGAGCGAAGGACGCGATCAGCGCCATGCAGGCTCAGGGGGTCGAGGTGCTGCCACTGGCCTGCGACATCACCGATGCCGCCGAACTGAGCCGCGTGCTACAGCGTATCAACGCGGACATGCCGCCACTGAAGGGCGTGGTGCATGCGGCCATGGTCATCGACGATGCGCTCATCGCCAATCTGGATGGCTCGCGCATGGAAAATGTGCTGAAGCCCAAGCTGCTTGGCGCATGGAACCTGCACATGCTGACCCGGGATATCCAGCTTGATCACTTCGTGCTGTACTCGTCGGTGACAACCTACATCGGCAACCCAGGGCAGGCCAATTATGTGGCGGCCAATGCCGCGCTTGAGAGCCTGGCCCGGATGCGCCGTTGCGAAGGCCTGCCTGCCACGTGCATTGGCTGGGGTCCCATCGGCGATGCCGGTTATCTCACCCGCAACGAGGCGGTCAGGGACAGCCTGGAACAGCGATTGGGCAAGCCGCCCTTGTCGTCTGCGGAAGCGCTTGAGCAACTCGAACAGATGTTGCTCGGAGATCAGGAGCCAAGGGCCATTGCCAATTTTGATTGGGCGGTACTCTCCCGGCTCCTGGCATCGTCCGGGAGCACACGATTTGATGCACTCAACAGGCAGCTCGGGGAGGTTTCAGCCCCTGATCATGGAACCGATATTCGTACCTTGATTGCGGACAAAGCCCCCGAAGAAGTCCGGCGGCTTGTGAGGGAACTGGTGATTCACGAGGTCTCACAGATCCTCAGCATCAGCGCTGAACGCATCGAGCCGAATCGCTCCCTGCACGATCTGGGCATGGATTCCCTGATGGCGGTCGAACTGGCGCTTGGACTGGAACAGCGTTTCGGCATCCAGCTTCCGGTGATGATGCTGAACGAATCGCCCACCGCCGAACGTGTCACCGCGCGCATCATCGAGAGACTGCTGGGCGGCGACGAACAGGCTGCCGAAGGGGGCGAGTCGCTCGACGCGCTGGTCCGGCAGGTGGCGCAACAGCACGGCGTGTCCATGAGTGATGACGATGTCCAACAGATTGCGAACGAGGCACGCGTCATCTCGCAGGGTGCACAGAGGGCGAACGGATGAGCAAGACGACGCGTGGATCGTTTGACAAAAGCCAGCTGATCGGCCGCTTTCTGGGGAAAAAGACTGAGCCATCACAGGCGACCACCGAGGCCGCAGGGTTGCGCAAGGCGGACCACCCCAACATCCCCGAGGCCTATTGCCGATTCGACCGGCACCCTGGCTACGAAAAGATACTGGTGCCCAAGCTCGCCGCCGAGCGCTTCGGGGTTGCCAACCCCTTCTTCAAGTCGCATGAAGGCGTGGCGGATGCCACGACCACCATCGGCGGGCGCAGCTTCATCAATTTCGCCAGCTACAACTACCTGGGCTTGTCCGGGCATCCTGCCGTCAATCAGGCCGCGCTGGCGGCCATCGAGCGCTACGGAACCTCGGCTTCCGCCAGTCGCATCGTTGCCGGAGAACGCCCCATCCAGCGGGAGCTGGAACAGGCGCTGGCCGAGAATTACGGGGTGGAAGACTGCATCGTCTTCGTCAGTGGTCATGCCACCAACGTCAGCACCATCGGCTACCTGTTCGGCCCCAAGGATCTGGTCATCCATGACAGCCTCATACACAACAGCGTGCTTGAAGGCATCAAGCTCGCCGGCAGCGCACGGCGGAATTTTCCGCACAACGACCATCAGGCACTCGATGCCATCCTGAGCGAGATTCGCGGGCAGTTCGAGCGCGTGCTCATCGTGGTGGAAGGACACTACAGCATGGATGGCGACGTTCCGGACCTGCCTGAGCTCATCGACATCAAGCGCCGTCACAAGGCCTTCCTCATGGTCGATGAGGCCCACTCGCTCGGCGTGCTCGGACAGACCGGCAAGGGCATCCACGAGCATTACGGCATTGAGGGGCGGGACGTTGACATCTGGATGGGCACGCTCAGCAAGACCCTGGCCGGTTGTGGTGGCTACATCGCGGGCGAGCGAGCCCTCGTGGAGCATCTCAAGTACGCGGCTCCTGGATTCGTCTACAGCGTGGGCATCTCTCCGCCGCTGGCCGCCGCCTCGCTCGAGGCCTTGCGGATCATGCAAAGAGAGCCTGAGCGAGTGACGCAGCTGCAAGAACGCGCGCGGCAATTCCTTGAGCTCGCACGTTCGAAGGGCATTGACACCGGATATTCGCAAGGCTTTTCTGTCGTGCCCGCCATTCTCGGCAGCTCGCTCAAGGCCACCCGACTTTCCAATCAACTCTTCGAGCATGGCATCAACGCGCAGCCGATCATCCACCCTGCGGTGGAGGAAAGGGCGGCACGCCTGCGTTTTTTCGTCAGCGCCACGCATACCAACCAGCAACTTCAGGAAACCATCGAGAAACTTGCTCGAATGGCTTAAACGCATCAGGAGGGAAACATGTCTTTAATTCCAGTCATCTTGTGTGGGGGCGCCGGTTCGCGCTTGTGGCCGGTGTCTCGTGAGTTACACCCCAAGCCCTTCATTCGTATGCCGGACGGCCAAAGTCTCTTGCAAAAGGCCTTTCTGCGCGCTTCCGCGCTCCAAGGGGTACAGGAGGTGCTCACCGTTGCCAACCGGGAACTGTTTTTCAAGACCGAAGATGAGTTCAAGGAGGTCAACCGGGCTTCCAGGAACACCTCCTTCATTCTTGAGCCATTCGGTCGCAATACCGCCGCAGCCGTGGCCAGCGCTGCCCTGCATGTGGCGCAAATGCATGGCGAGCACACGTTAATGCTGGTTTTGGCGGCCGATCACCTGATTGCCGATCAGGAAGGCTTCGCCACGGCCGTTCAGCAAGCCACGAGCCTTGCGGAACAAGGCAAGCTGGTGACTTTCGGCATCAAGCCCACGGCAGCGGAAACCGGCTATGGCTACATCGAAGCGGATGCCCATGACGTACTGCGTTTCGTGGAAAAGCCTGATCGCAAAACGGCGGAAGCCTATGTGTCCAGCGGTCGCTACTTATGGAACTCTGGCATCTTCTGCTTCAGCGCAGGTGTCATGCTCAAGGAAATGCAGGAACACAGCCCGGCCATTCTCAATGCAGTCAAGGCATGCCTATCCGTATCACGCCATGCCCAAGCCCAGGGCTATAGCAAGATCGAACTGGATTCCGCGACCTTCGATGCCGTACCCGATGATTCCATCGACTATGCCGTCATGGAAAAGAGTCGCAACATCGCCGTGGTTGCATGCGATATTGGCTGGAGCGACATCGGTTCATGGAGCGCGCTGAGTGACCTGACCGCAGCCGATGAGCTGGGTAACAGGATCGAAGGCGAGGTGCTCCTGCATGACGTGAAAAACACCTTCATCCGCGGAGGAGACCGGGTCGTGGGCGCGGTCGGGGTCGAAAATCTCATCATCATTGACACCCCGGATGCCTTGCTTGTGGCGGATCGAGCCCGAGCGCAGGATGTCAAGCATATTTACGCCGCGCTCAAGGCCCAGGGTCATGATGCTCATCAATTGCATCAGACGGTGCACCGTCCATGGGGAACCTATACAGTTCTGGAAGAGGGCAACCGCTACAAGATCAAGCGCATTGAAGTGCGGCCGGGACAGACCCTCAGCCTGCAAATGCATCACCATCGAAGCGAGCACTGGATCGTGGTCAGCGGCATGGCCAAAGTGGTCAATGGAACCGAGGAAAAGCTCGTCGCCACCAATGAATCCACCTACATTCCTGCGGGGCACACTCACCGAGTGAGCAATCCTGGCGTGCTTGATCTGGTCATGATCGAAGTTCAGAGTGGCGAATATCTGGGCGAGGATGACATCGTTCGCTTCCAGGATAACTATGGACGGTGTTGACATGACGTTAAAATGCTTCAAGGCGTATGACATTCGCGGGCGCGTGCCAGATGAGCTGAATGAAGACATCGCCTACCGGATCGGTTGCGCATATGCGGAAGTCATCCAGCCCGGCGCTGTCGTTGTCGGACGCGATGTTCGGCTCGAAAGCCCCCTGCTGTCATCAGCCCTGATCAAGGGTCTGCGCGCTGCCGGAGTGGATGTGATCGACCTCGGTCTCTGCGGGACGGAGGAAGTCTATTTTCAGACCTTCCACCGCGAAGCTCAAGGCGTGGGCGGCGGGATCATGATCACCGCCAGCCACAACCCCAAGGGCTACAACGGCATGAAGCTGGTACGCGAAGGCGCACGCCCCATTAGCGGCGACACCG
>SDAY01000190.1 GCA_006212015.1 Halothiobacillaceae bacterium | reverse complement strand
CCCTCTGGCTCGGCTGGCGTTTCCGCGCGGGCGCCCCCGCCGCCTTTGGCCGCGCGCCCGTCACCCTGCGCCACCCCCTGCTCGCGCAGCTCGATCTGGCGGCATCCGGCCGCCGCGCGCGCGCGCGCCTCTGGCTGCCCGTCGTGCTCACCCTGCTGGTCTTGGCCGCCGCGCGCCCGCAGACCGAGGGCGGCTGGCTGCCACCGGAGGCCGAGGGGCGGGACATCCTGCTGCTGCTCGACGCCTCGCCCAGCATGTCCATCCACGACATGACGCTGGACGGTGCGACCGTGCCGCGCATGGCCGTGCTCAAGCAGGCCGCGCGCGACTTCATCGAGGCGCGCGAGCAGGACCGGCTGGGCCTGATCGTGTTCAGCGACGCCGCCGCGACCGCCGTGCCGCTCACGCGGGACCGCGCCGTCGTCGCCGCGCAGCTCGCGCGCCTCAGCTCCGGCAGCACCGGGGCGGCCACCGCCATCGGCGAGGGGCTGGGCGTGGCCTTGAGGCAGATCGAGGGGGCCAAACACCCGCCCGTGATCGTGCTGTTCACCGACGGCGACAACACCGGCGGCATCCTGCGCCCGCGCGAGGCACTGGCCCATGCCGAGACGCTCGGCCTGCACCTCTACACGGTCGCGGTCACGCCCGACGCCCCCGCATTCGATGCCGCCGCAGACGGTCTCCGCGAGCCCACCCTGGCCGAGATGAGCGCCATCACCGGCGGCCAGGCCTACCGCGCCGCCGACGCGGAAGGCCTGCGCGCCATCCTCGGCGACATCGACCGGCGCGAGGCGACCGCCGCGCCGCCGCCCACCGAGCGGATGCGCATCGAGTGGTATCCGGTTCCGCTCGGCCTCGCCCTGCTGCTGCTCGCCCTCGGCCAGCTGCGCGAACTCAGTCCAGGGGGTCGCGCATGACCGCCCTGCAATGGCACTGGCCCTGGGCCTTCGCCCTCCTGCTCGTTCCGCTGACGCTGTGGGCCGGCGGGCTCCTGCGCCGACAGCGGCTGCTGGACTATGCCGAACCGGCCCTGCGTCCCTGGGCGCTGATCGAGCGCGGCGACACCCGCCCGGTCCGCACCCTGCTGCATGGCCTCGCCTGGCTGCTGTTCGCCGCCGCGCTGGCCGGCCCCCGGCTGCCGCTCGACCAGGCAAGCGACGCCCCCGCCAGCCGGCAGGACGTGCGGGTGCTGGTCCTGCTCGATGTGTCCGACTCCATGCAGGCGACCGACATCCCGCCCGCGCGCCTCGAACGCGCCCGCCTGAAGCTGCACGCGCTGCCGGAGCATCTCGCGGGCGAATCACTCGGCCTCGCCCTGTTCGCCGGCACGGCGGGGCTGGCCATGCCCCCCAGCGCCGACGCCGGGGTGTTCCGCTTCGCCCTGGAACACGGCACGGGCGCGCTGGCCGACGTGCTGGCCGACGCGCCGGGCACCGAGCTTGCGACCGCGCTGGACCTTGCGGCCCGCGCCCTGCCCGCCCGCGAGGGCTCGGGCCGCGCCATCCTGCTGCTCACCGACGGCGAGGCCGAGGCCGTCAACGGCAACGCGGTGCTCGCCGCCGTGGAAAGGCTGCGCGAAGCGGGCATCCCGCTGTTCATCCTTGGCATGGGCACCGAGGCCGGCGCGCCCATTCCCGACGGCGCGGGCGGCTTCCGCATGCTGGACGGCGAGGTCTGGCAAAGCCGCATGGACCGCGCGCGGCTGGAGGAAATGGCCGAACGGACCGGCGGGCGGCTCGTCACCGTGAGCGATGGCGAGCATGACCTGCGCGCGCTGGCCGCCGCCATCCGCGACCTGCCAAGCCGCCCCGAGCCCGGCAAGGCCCGCGCCTGGGACGAGCTGTTCCACGGGCCGCTGCTGGCCGGCCTGGCCCTGCTGCTGGCGGCCTACCGCCCCCGCCGCGGGAGCGCGCTTGCCCGCGCATCGGCATCATCGCGAGCAAGCTCGCTCCTACAGGCGCTTCTTCCCATCACCGCGCTAAGCCTGGCGTTCGCGCCTCACGACAGGGCCCTGGCCGACGCCGACCTCGCTCGGGCAACGGCGCCGGGGGGCGAGGCGGTGCCCGAAGGGCGCAAGCTGGGGGAGGCCTACGCGGCCTGGGCGCGCGGCGACTTCGTCCAGGCCCAGCTGCTCTACGCCCGCCAGCCGGGCGTTGCGGCGCGCATGGGCGAGGGCGCAGCGGCCTACCGGCGCGGCGACTTCGCCCACGCCGCGCAGTCCTTCACCGTCGCCTGGCTGCTGGCCGGGAACGACGCCAGCAAGGCCGACGCCCTCTACAACCTTGGCAATGCCGAGCTGCGCGGCGGCCACCCCGAGCGCGCGGCGCAGGCCTACGAGGGCGTGCTGAGACTGCGCCCGGACGATGAACACGCGCAGGCCAACCTGTGGCTCGCCCGCCAGCAGGCCGAGGCGATCCGCATGAAAAAGTCCCGCCCGGACGAGCCGCCCGGCCGTCGCCCGACCGACATGGCGCGCTACAACGAGGATGTCGAAGCCGACTTCCCGACCGAGGACGCCCCCTCCGGCGGCGACCTGTCCGCGGGCGGCCCCGGCGGCGGCGCGCGCAAGACCGGACCAGCCCAGGCGCTGGCCCTGGGCGAGGCCGACCGGCAGGCCGCCGCCAAGAAGCTCGAACTGCTGAAGGACCAGCCCGCCCCGCTGTGGCGCGCCATGATGCGCGGCGAGACCCCCAGCCGCGCCAGCGAGGGCCTGCCATGGTAATCACCCTCCGCCAAAGCCCGCGCGGCCCGGTTGAAGGCTTGGCGCGCATCCCGGATTCCGCTGCGCTGCATCCGGGCTACATGCGGGCCTTTCCGAGAGCTTGCGAATCCATGGACTGCGACCCGATCACGACGATGGGAGCCTTTGCAACGATAGCGTCACAAGGCTCTTCATGTAGGAGCGAGCTTGCTCGCTTGAAGATACCGGCCTTGTGGCATCTTCCGGGGAAGTCACAAGGCTCTTCATGTAGGAGCGAGCTTGCTCGCGATCCATGCGGCACATCGCAGGCTTGCACCCGCCCGCGCGGCCCGGACAAAGGCCGGGTCGGAACCCTGGGCCTGACGCGCGCCCCGGATTCCGCTGCGCTGCATCCGGGCTACCGACGG
>SDAY01000046.1 GCA_006212015.1 Halothiobacillaceae bacterium | reverse complement strand
AGACGCACTAGTTTCAGGTACTAGCGAGTAACATCGTGGAGGTTCGAGTCCTCTCCTAGGCACCACTCTTAAAGAAAACCCGGCCCCAGCGCCGGGTTTTTGCTTTTTCCGCATGGCCCCCACCCCCTGCGCGAGAGCACACCCCATCCCTCCAAAACGGAGCGCGAGGGTGCTCATGAAGCGATTGCAGATCTTATTCGCTTCACAAGAGAGCCTTCTTTACCTTGCGTTTCCCGATGCGCCACAGATGACCGCTGATCGCGAAGGCCTTAGAATGCGACAGATCAGCCTTGGAAAAACAATGGATTCTCATGATGACCCAGCTTGAACGGGATGTCGCCCAACTCATCATCGATGCCCTCAACATCGAGGACATGGATGCATCGGAGATTGATCCCGATGCACCTCTTTTCCGTGATGGGCTGGGCTTGGACTCCATCGATGCCCTGGAAATCGCCCTGGCCATCAGCCGTCAGTATGGCTTCCAACTGCGCTCGGATTCGGCGGATAACGCGCAAATCTTTTCTTCGCTTCGCGCATTGAGCGAGCATATCGCCAGCCACCGGAGCTGATTTCCTGGAGCAGGTGCGCATGTTGCGCGCATGGATGGTCGTTCCGGCATTCCCGCTGGCGAGTCATTTTGCAGCCACCTTGCAATCCGGCGCGGGCGCATCGCTTGCCGTTGGCCTCCTGATCCTGCCCTGGTTATTCCGCACGTCCAAGGGCCTCGTCATGCGGATGGGGGCGGTGGCGCTGCTTGCGGCCGCCGCGTGGTCGGGCCTGTCGCTCTCGATCCTCGAACTGATCCCCGTCCTTGTGCCGTTTGTGTTGATGGTGCTCTTCGGCCGCAGCCTTTTACCCGGCCATGTGGCGCTTGTGACGCGCATGGCCGAGAGGATGGATGGCCCGCTCCCGGAACAGGCCGTGCGCTATACGCGCGCCGTGACCCAGGCCTGGGTCGCGCTGTTCGCGGTGATGGGGGCGGAAAGCGCCTGGCTGGCCCTGAGCGCCCCCGTGGGCACATGGTCCTTGTTCACCAATGGTCTCAACTACCTCGTGCTGGGCTCCGCCTTTCTGATCGAGTTCATGGTGCGCCAGCGCGTCTTGCATCTTGGACCCGGCTACAGCCTTGTGGCGTTCATGCGCAAGCTTGGCAAGATCCGCATGGCGGAATGCCGGGGGAAGGAACGTTGACCTTCCCGTCCAAGCCCATTTTTCAATGCGCTGACTCCGATGTGAAGGGGGCGGATTCGATCATTTTTGCCAGTGATCGCCCCACGACCCGCCATGAGCTTTTGTGCGCGGCGCACCCGGTGGGCGCCGCCGTAAAGAAGCTTGGAAGCCATGTCATCAACCTGTGCGAGGATCGAGAACGGTTTGCCGAGGCCCTGATCGGTGCGGCCATGGCGGGGGTCACGACCCTGCTTCCGCAAGATCGCCATCCGCGCACGATCGGGCAACTGCAGGCCTGCTGGCCGGGGGCCATGCCGATCGATGACGATGTTGTCCAGGGCATCCCGCGGCCATCCTCATGCCTCCACGTCGAGTTCAATCCCCCCCCTGAATTCGAGGCCATCATCCTGTTCACGTCAGGGAGCACGGGCGCGCCCCAGCCGCACCCGAAGCGCTGGGTCGACTTGATGACCGGGGCTTCAAGTCTGGCCGGACGCCTTGGCCTGCTGGATGAGGCGTTCCGGGGGGCGCGCATGGTGGCCACCGTGCCGTCCCAGCACATGTTCGGTCTTGAAACCTCGGTGCTCCTGCCCCTGCATGGGCATCTTTCGGTATTCACGGGCCGCCCGTTCTACCCGGCGGATGTCGCGGACGCCCTCAAGGCCGCTCCGGCCCCGCGTGTCTTGGTGACCAGCCCCCTGCACCTGCGGGCGCTGGTCGAGGCGGATATCGAGTGGCCGAGCTTGCGCTTGATCCTCTCCGCAACGGATGTCTTGCCAGAAGAGCTGGCCGTGCGCGCCGAGCAGGTCTTGCGCGCGCCGGTCGTCGAGCTCTACGGCAGCACGGAGACCGGGGCCATCGCCACCCGTCGAACCGTCATGGGGCAGCCATGGCACCTCCTGGATGGCGTCACCCTGCAGGAAGAGGGTGGCGACGCCTGGGTCGATGCGCCTCATGTCTCGCGGGTCGCCTTGAATGATCACGTCCGCAGGGTGGATAACGCACACTTCATGCTCCTTGGCCGCAAGGGTGACTTGATCAAGGTTGCGGGCAAGCGCGGTTCGCTGGGCGATATGAACCAGAAGCTGCGCAGCATCCCGGGCGTGGTCGATGGGGTCATTTTCATGCCCGAAACCGGTGGGCGCCCTGTCGGCCTGGTCGTCGCCCCCGGCCTCTCCGTGCGCGACATTCAGGCGGCGCTCAGCCAGGAGCTTGATCCGGTCTTCCTGCCCCGCCCCTTGTACCGGGTCGCTGTCCTGCCGAGGACGGAGGCGGGCAAACTGGCGCGACAAGACCTGATCGGCTTGCTCGAAGATATCCGGGGTGAAACATGAGTTCATGGTCTGAATCCACGCGACTTGACCCCGCCCACCCGAGCCTTGCGGGCCACTTTCCCGATAACCCGCTTGCCCCGGGCGTGCTGCTGCTGGATCGCGTCATGCAGGCGCTGGAGCGCGGCTGGCCGCACTGCCGGGTGACGGGCATGGGCATGGGGAAGTTCCGTCGACCATGGCGACCGGGGCAGGATCTGGAGATCCATCTGGAGGCGACCGGCCAAGGCGTCATTGCCTTCACCTGCCTGCACGAGGGTGAACAGGTCGCCCAGGGGCAGTTCAGTGTGGCGTGCGGGGAGCCTGCCCCGTGAGCCGGCAATGGCTGAAAGAGCAGGAAAGGGGCTCCCCCGTGCTGGTTCGGCTCATGCTCCGGATCGCCCTGCACACGCCACGCTTCGTGGCCCGTCTGGTGCTGTTGCCGATCACGGGCTATTTCTTCATCGCGGCCCCCGCTCCGCGCCGGGCATCCCGGCTATTTCTGCGGCGCGTGCTGGGGCGCCGTCCCGGCGCCTGGGACATCCTTCGCCACATCCACACCTTCGCGTCGACCATTCTTGATCGCGTCTACTTTCTTGCGGGTGAGCACGCGCGGCTCGACGTGCGCCTGCACGGCTTCGAGGACCTGAAGGCGCATGCGGCGACAGGGCGTGGGGCGATCCTTCTGGGCGCGCACCTGGGCAGCTTCGAGGCCTTGCGCGCCCTGGCCGTCGAGGACTCGTCCATCCGCCTGAAGGTCCTGATGTATGCCGATCACAACCAGACGGTGTCTCGCCTGTTGCACGAACTGAACCCCGCCGTGGCGGAGACCATCATTCCGCTGGGCACGCTGGACAGCCTGTTCAAGGTTCGCGAGTGCGCCGAGGAGGGTTATCTCATCGGCATGCTGGGCGACCGCGTGGCCGAGAGCGACAAATGCGTTCGCTGCACCTTCCTTGGGGATGAGGTCGTGTTTCCCGCCGGGCCGATGATTCTCGCCCATACGCTGCGGCTGCCCGTGTTCTTCGTGGTCGGCCTCTACCAAGGCGGAAACCGTTACGATCTGCATTTCGAGCGACTCACCGAGCACGTGGCCCTGGGGCGACCGCAGGATCCGGAAAAACTGCGCGCCCATACCCAGGCCTATGCCGATCGGCTGGAGCATTATGTGCGCCTGGCCCCGTACAACTGGTTCAATTTCCATGACTTCTGGCATGAAGACTCGAACAGGCATTAGGACGGCGCCATGGCTGCTTGGCCTTGCCCTTGCCCTTGGGCATGCAAGCCCGGGCATGGCGGCCGAGCTGGAGGGGGTGATGCGCGCCTTTGCGCACGTCAGGTCATCGGAGGCGAGGTTCGAGGAAACGCGCCAGATGGCGGCCCTCTCCGCGCCCGTCATCCTGAAAGGGCGGCTTGAATTCGTCGCCCCCGACCGGCTGGTCAAGCGCATCGAAACCCCGCGCCGGGAGAGCTACACCCTGCAGCAAGGTCGGCTCACGCTCGAGCGGAGCGGCGAACCCGATCGCACCATGGATGTCGACAGTCACCCCGCCCTGCATTCACTGAGCGAGGCCTTCCGTGCCACGCTGGCTGGGGATGTTGGCGCACTGAAGCGTCATTTCAGCGTCACCTTCAAGTCCGAAGCGCAGGGGCTTTGGTCCATGGAGCTGGTCCCGCTCGATGCGCGGGTGGCCGAGCATGTGGAAAAATTGATCCTCACCGGCAGGGGGCCGGTGTTGCTTCAGGCCATCACCTTCGAGGCCGGCGGCGACCAAAGCGATATGCGCATCACGCCGCCATGAGCGCGCCGCGTGCTCGATGGATCCCCCTGGCGATCTGGGCGCTGGCCATGCTGCTGGCAGGCCTCTGGCTCGCCACGCGCCTGACGGTGACCCATGACCTGTCCGTCTTCCTGCCCGCAGGCGCATCCAAGCCGGAGCGACTGCTTCTCGACGAGCTGCAATCCGGGCAATCCGCGCAGTTGCTCTTGCTGGCCATCGAGGGCGGGGACGAGGACGCGCGCGCCCTTGCGAGCCAGAGGCTGGCTGAACGGCTGCGCCAGGATGCGGACATGGCCCTGGTGATCAATGGCGCCACGGACGGCAAGGCCATGCAGGCGGACAACCCGGTCTTCGCCTACCGTTTCCTGCTCAGCCCGGGAGTCAACCCGGATCTGTTTGCAGCGCACAACCTCCGTGCGGCGCTGGAGCAGCGGCTGGGTGAGCTGTCATCGGGCATGCCCATGCTGAACAAGCGCTGGCTTCCCCACGATCCGCTCGGCCTTGCCCCGGGGCTGATGGCGCAATGGCAGGGGGACAGCCTCCCGAACCGAAGGCATGGCGTCTGGTTCGACGAGACTGGCGCGCGAGCGCTGCTGCTGGTGCATACCCGCGTCGCGGGGTTTGACCTGGACCGGCAGGAAGGCGTTATCAAGCGCATCCGCGGGGCGTTCGATGCCCTCGACCCGCATGGCGCGCTTCATCTGCGGATGACGGGGCCCGCCGTCTTTGCCGTCCAGTCAAGGCAGGCCATCCGCCAGGAAAGCACGGTCCTGAGCATGGCCGCGAGCATGGCCGGGATACTGATCCTGCTGCTGGCCTATCGTTCCTGGCGGGTCGCATTCGTCAGCGCCCTGCCGGTCGCCAGCGCCATGGTCGTGGGTCTATGTGTGACCGGATGGCTGACGGGGCCCGTGCATGGCATTGCGCTGGCCTTCGCCATCGTGCTGGTCGGGATCACGCTGGATTACCCCCTGCACCTTTTCAGCCACGCCCGGCCCGGCGAAACCCTCGCCCGCACGGCCTCGGACCTCGCGCCCGCGCTGTCGATCAGCGCGCTGACCACGGCATTGGCCTTTGGCATACTGGCCATCGGCGATTTTCGGGGTCTTGTTCAACTCGGGATCATGGCCGCTACGGGCATACTCGTTGCCGCGCTCGTCACCCGCTGGGTCCTGCCCGCAGCCTGGCCCTCCGTACCCACCCCCAGGCTGACCTGGGCGCATGGCATGGGCGCCGTCATCCGCCCCACGGGCCGTCACGCTGGGCTCACCCTCGCGGCGTTCGCGGCGGTGAGCCTGATGGCCGTCCTGTATGTACAATCCAGGCCGGCCATGTGGGAGGACGACCTGGCCGCCCTGAGTCCGATCCCCTCGGCGGACCGGCAGCTCGACCAGCAACTCCGGCAGGCCATGGGCGCGCCGGATGTCCGGCATGTCATCCTGATCGAGGGCGTGGACCAGGAGTCGACCCTGCGCCAAAGCGAGCAGGTGGGCGCCATGCTGGATGCCCTCGTTCAGCAAGGGCAGCTGCGCGGGTACGACCATGCCGCGCGCTACCTGCCAAGCGCCGCGACCCAGCAGGCGCGCCAACAAGCCATCCCCTTGCCTGAGGCACTGGGGCCCCAGCTTGCGACAGCCATGGCCGGGCTGCCCTTCAGGACGGATTATTTCGAACCCTTCATCCGCGATGCCGAGCAGGCCCGGCAGCTCGCGCCCCTGAACCTGTCCATGCTTGCGGATACGCCGCTGGGCATCAGGGTGGGCACCCTGCTCCGGCAGGGGGCATCGGGATGGAAGGCGCGGGTGGTGTTGCGTGGCGTGGATGACCCGGCGGCCGTTGGGAAGCTTTTGCAGGACGCACTTCCCGAGTCCGCCCACTTCATGGATCTGAAGCAATCGACGGAGGCCATGGTGTCCCGTTTTCGCGTGGAAGCCCTCGACAAGGGCCTGCTGATTGGAGGGATGATCCTGCTGATCCTGTGGGCGTGGCGGAAATCACCCATGCAGCTGGTGCGCGCCCTGCTGCCCGTCCTGGCCTCGCTGACCCTCACCGTCGCCATGCTGCTGGCCATGGGGGAGAGGCTGAACCTGTTTCACCTGATCGCCCTGTTGCTGGTGCTGGGTCTGGCGGTGGACTACACCGTCTTCCTTCAGGCCCATGCCGGCGATCGCGATGAGCGTGCGCGAACGGCCCATGCCCTGTTGGCCTGCGTCGCATCGACCTCCATCGTGTTTGCCCTGCTGGCGACCTCATCCATGCCCGTCCTGCATGCCATCGGGATCACCGTCGCCCTGGGCGTTCCCATGGCCGTGACGGCGGGGATCATCATGCATCGCCATGGCAAACCGTTATCATCCTCGGATCCATCCGCGAACCGGAACCCCTGATCACGCATGAAGCCACTCCTTATCCGTGCCTGCACATTGACCAATGCCTTCGGGCAAGGCAACGACGCCTCGCTGGCCGGGTTGCGGGCGGGGCACTCCGCGCTTCGCCCGATCGATCTGGAGGAGGCCACGCCGCCCACATGGATCGGGCGCGTCGAGGGGGTCGAACACGTACGGATGCCTGCCGGCCTGTCCGGCTATGCCTGCCGCAACAACCAGCTTGCCCTGCTGGCGCTTGAGCAGGATGGCTTCATGGGCGCGGTTCACGATGCCAAGACCCGGCACGCCCCCGAACGCATCGGGCTCTTTCTCGGCACCAGCACGTCCGGCATTGCGGCCACCGAGCAGGCCTATGCCCGCCATGCCGGCGATCCGGTTCTGCCTGGCGGATCGCACGAGCATGCCAAAACCCACAACATGTTCGCGACCGGGGCCTTCGTGCGTGAACGGCTTGGCCTGAAAGGCCCGGCGCATGTCATTTCGACGGCCTGTTCTTCGAGCGCCAAGGCGTTTGCGGCGGCCCATCGCCATATCCAGGCGGGGTTGTGCGATGCCGCCATCGTGGGCGGCGTGGACAGCCTGTGCCTGACCACGCTGTATGGATTCAACGCCCTGGAACTGCTCGCGCGCGAGCCCTGTCGCCCCTGGGATCGCGAGCGGAATGGCATTTCCATTGGCGAGGGCGCCGGATTCGCCCTGCTCGAACCGGCGGAGAACGGTGATGACGGCCTTTGCCTGCTCGGCTACGGCGAGAGCAGCGATGCCTATCACATGTCCACGCCTCACCCGGAAGGCCTTTGGGCCGCCCGCGCCATGCTGGATGCGCTGCGGCGCGCGGGTCTTGCGCCCGCCGATCTGGATTACCTCAACCTGCACGCCACCGGCACGCGGGCCAACGATCAGTCGGAGGATCGGGCCGTGCAATCGGTCTTTGCGGGTCAGGTGGCCTGCAGCGGCACCAAGGGCGGCACGGGCCACACATTGGGCGCGGCGGGCATCACGGAAGCCCTGTTTGCCTGCATGGCCATCGAGCACGGCTTCATCCCCGGCATGCCCCACCTCGAGCATCCAGACCCCGAGCTGGCGACGCGCGTCGTGCGCACAAGCAGGGATCAGCGGGTCATGCGCGCCATGAGCAACTCGCTCGGGTTCGGTGGCAGCAACTGCAGCCTGATCTTTGGCAGGGGCGGCCTGTGAAGGCGCATGTCGCGGGTATCGGCCTGTTCGCTCCGGGCCTGGAGAGCTGGGCGACGGGGCGCGCATCGCTGATGCATCGGCAGGACTATGTCGCCGCGCCGCTGACCATCGCCGCCCCGGCCATCTGTCCGCCCAATGAACGCCGGAGGATGACCTCCGCCATTCGCATCGCCTTGCAGAGCGCCTTGCAGGCCGTGGCGTCGTCCGGGCTTGAGGCCAGCGCCATCCCGACGGTGTTCGCCAGCAGCGAGGGTGACCTGGATGTCATCCACCACCTGTGCACGGCCTTGACCCTGCCCGGGCATCCGGTTTCGCCCACCCATTTTCACAA
Source organism: Halothiobacillaceae bacterium (assembly GCA_006212015.1). Lineage (GTDB taxonomy): Bacteria > Pseudomonadota > Gammaproteobacteria > Halothiobacillales > Halothiobacillaceae > Thiofaba. Next base: position 4,578 of record SDAY01000046.1, on the reverse strand, counting down.
CTCCGTGCATAACGCGCCGGCGGGCTATTGGCACCTTGGCCAGCAGTCGCATGCCTGTTCGACCAGCCTTTCCGCAGGGGATGCAAGCGTCGCGGCAGGCCTGATCGAGGCCCTGACCATGCTGACCATCGAGCAATGCCCGGTGCTGCTGGTCGCTTATGACGCGCCGACGCCCGCGCGCCTGCATGCGCGGTGTCCGATCGACGCACCCTTCGGCATGGCCTTGCTGCTGGCGCCTGCGACAAACGCCATGGAAGCGCCCCTGATCGCGGTCCGTCCGCCGGTCGTCGCGGCATCGGGCAGCAGCATGGCCCATCCTGCCCTCGAGGCCTTGCGGCAGGGCAACCCGGCCGCGCGCAGCCTGCCGCTCTTGCGCGCCCTGGCGCTTGACCAGCGCCTGTCCGTCACCCTGCCCTATCTGGATGACGCCTTCTTGCCGATCGACATCGAACCATGCTGCTGAGAACGGAGGACATTTGCGGCCTGCTTCCCCATACGGGACGCATGTGCCTGATCGAACGGATTTTGTCATGGGACGAGGAGGGCATCGTCTGCCTGACGAGCTCGCATCGCCTGCTTGATCACCCCCTGCGCGAGCAGGGCGCCCTCTCGGCCATTCATGCCGTTGAATACGGGGCCCAGGCCATGGGCATCCATCGTGGCCTGCGCGCGCGGCAAACGGATGGCCGGCCTGATCCGAAGGGCTACATCGCCGCCATTCGGGGGCTGCATCTCCATCGCCGCGACCTGCATGACCTGGCAGGGCCGCTGACCATCGAGGCGCGGCGGTTGGGCGGGCAGGGAAGCAGCTTTGTCTACGCCATCCGGGTCCATGCCGACACCATCCCCGTGCTCGAGGCAAGGATCACCGTCATGACGCAAACGGAGAACGAACCATGAAAAAGGCGCTCGTCACGGGAGGGAGCGGGGATATCGGACAGGCCATCTGCCGCCGCCTCGCCAGGGATGGTTACCACGTCATCGTGCATGCCCGTTCACGCCCCGAGCGCGCGCATGCGGTGGTCGAGGCCATTCGCGCTGCGGGCGGAAGCGCCGAGGCGGTCATCTTCGATGTCACGGATACCGGCGGGGCGAGGGCAACGCTCGAGGGCCTGCTCGCCGCCGGGCCCATACAAACCGTCGTTTGCAATGCCGGCATCCACCGGGACGCCCCCCTGGCCGGGATGGACTACACGGCATGGCGCGAGGTCATCGATGTCTCGCTCGACGGTTTTTACAACGCCGTCCATCCCTTGTTGCTCCCCATGATGGGCACGCGCTGGGGGCGCGTCATTGCCATGTCATCCGTGGCAGGCATCATGGGCAACCGCGGTCAGGCGAACTACGCCGCCGCCAAGGCGGGGCTTGCCGGGGCCGTCAAGTCGCTCGCCATCGAGCTGGCATCCAGGGGCATCACCGCCAACGTCGTCGCCCCCGGGGTGATCGAGGGGGACATGTCCGAGGGGGCATTCGAACCCGAGCGCATCAAGGCCATCGTGCCGATGAAGCGCGCGGGGCGTCCTGACGAAGTGGCCAGCCTGGTCAGCTTCCTGGCCTCGGACGAGGCTTCCTACATTTCAGGTCAGGTCATATCCATCAATGGCGCGATGGCCTGAGCGCAAAGGACTCATGACATGAAAGTCACGGTGGTCATTCCGGCCTACAACGAAGAGGCGACGATCGCAAAGGTCGTGGCCGATGTGGCGCAACATGCTTCGAGCATCATCGTGGTCAACGACGGTTCGAGCGATCGCACCGTGGAGCAGTTGGCGGGGTTGCCCGTTCAGCTCATCAACCATGAGACGAATCTGGGCAAGGCGGCGAGTCTGCTGAAAGGTATCCGCGCAGCCATGGCCCAGGGCGCGGATGCCGTCATCACCCTTGATGGCGATGGCCAGCACCCCCCCGCTCATATCCCGGAGCTCATCGCGGCGGCCTTGGAGCATCCACGGTGCATCATCGTCGCCGCTCGGCTGAAAGGGCGCGAGGCGGCCCCACCCATGCGCCGCTTTGCGAACGGTTTTGCCGATTTCTGGATTTCGTGGGCGGCGGGCCAGCGCATGGTCGATACGCAGTCAGGGTTCAGGTTTTACCCTGCCGAGTTGTTTGAACGGGTACATCCAGGACATGAAAGACGCCATGGCTTTGTGATGGAGAGCGAGGTGTTGATCGACGCCTCTCATGCCGGGTTCAGGTCAATGCAGATCCCCATCGAAACCATCTATCCAGAGCATCGCCGAGCCAGCCACTATCGCCCGCTGCAGGACACGGCGGCCATCGTGCGCATGGTCGCCGGGAAGCTCGTGCGGCGCGGTTTTTATCCAGTCGGACTGCTCAAGTCACTGATGGGAAAAAGCGCCGTCATTGAATGGCCCACCAAGCCGACGAGCGGACTGGAAACGCGATCAGCCGACGAATAGAATCAGCCCCGGTCCACGCCCAAGGGGCGTGGCCTCTTCAACGCCTAAAACAGGGACTTCAGATGTTCGGAAAAAAATCACTGGTTGCCGCCAGCATCATTCTTGCCACCGTGGCCATCACGGGCTGCAAATCAGCCCCGGTACAGAACGTCGTTGATGCACCGGTCACGACCGCCACCCAGAAATATGCCCAGGACGACGTTCGCAAGGCCATTCTGAACGCAGGCGCCAAGCTTGGCTGGCAGATGAAGGATGTTGAACCGGGCTACATGATTGCCACGTTGACCCTTCGCACCCACCTCGCACAAGTCGACATTCATTACAACAAGCAAAACTACAATATCGTTTACAAGAACAGCACCAACCTCGATTACGACGGCACCAGCATCCATAGCAACTACAACGGATGGATCCAGAATCTGGACAACGCCATTCGCGCCAACTTGTCCGCACTCTGACAAGTTGCCACCATCCCTTTCGATGGGTGGGGAACTTGGAAGTTGAGACCGCCGGGTCAAAGAGCCCAAGAATACGCCTCAAGCAGCTAGGGTCTGACGGCGTATTCACCTTCCTGCTGTCCCACATGGTCCTGCTGGCTACCGGGGGGCTGTTGCTTGGGTATCTATTCGGGCGCGTCATTCAGCTGGCGATCCATGCCCCATGCCATACAGGCGGGGCGCGTACATGCCTCGTGTTCGGCATGAAACTCGGCGAAAATGGCACCCTCCCCGAGGACTACCTGTTGCGCCTTGAGCGGGTAAGGAAGATCCAGGCGGACGCTTCCAGCACCCGCTTCATACTGCTGGGAGGCCGGACCGGTGAAGGCCTGCTTTCCGAAGCCGCTGCTGGAAAACGATACCTGAACCATCACTCTCCCGCCTTTGAGCGCGTGGAGCTTGAAGAAAGCTCCCTGCACACGCAGGAAAACATCAAAAACGTCATGGACATGGGGGTCGCGGGTAAACCTGTATCCCTTCTGACGAACCGCTATCATCTGGCAAGATGCATGTACATGGCGCGTGGGTTTGGCCTGAATGCCAACCCCTGTGCCGCCGAGGAGCGCCTCAAGGCGACCCCAGGGCAAGCGCTCCTGTGCGCGAGAGAAGCCTACTTTCTGCACTGGTACGTTGTGGGGCGTGCCTGGGCCTGCCTGACTTCCAACAGGACAATGCTCGCGAGGATTGGAGAATGCCAACGCTCACGATAAAGCGCATGTCCATCGCCATGCTTCTGACGCTGCTCTTGTCCGTGTTGATCATCAGCGGATGCGCCGCGGTTCAATACTGGCCAGACGATAAACTTAGCCGTGACGATGCGGGCATGAGCGGGCGGCACAAGACCTTGATCGTTTTCCTGCCGGGCATCGAAGACACCGCATGGGATTTCCGCAAGTTCGGCTTTCAGCAAGCATTGAAGGCGCGCGGCATTCAAGCCGATACCGTCGCCGTCAATGCCCATGCGGGTTATTACGTCTCGCAAGAGATCGTCGAGCGCCTGCATCAGGATGTCATTCTTCCAGCCCGCGCAAAGGGTTACAGAGACATCTGGCTCGTTGGGGTCTCGCTTGGCGGGCTTGGCAGCCTGCTCTATACACGCGCTCATCAAGACGAAATCAAAGGCGTCGTCCTGATTGCCCCTTTTCTTGGCCGCAAAAGCGCAATTGCTCGGCTCACCGGACCCGAGCCAACACCCAAAATGTCTTTGTTCAACGTGCTGCCACCAGGGTTTGAACCCGAGCTATGGGCATGGCTTGATGAGCATGCGAATAATCCAGCCTCCCCCCCCATTTACCTGGCCTACGGAAGCATGGACAAACTCATCTATGCGCATCGAGCCCTGCAACCACTCCTGCCGCCTGAACGCGCGCTAGCCATCCCCGGTGATCACACATGGCCCACGTGGATCAAGCTTTGGAATGGATTGCTCGATCGAGGCTTGTTCTCGCGCTCTTCTTAAGATCTTCGTTTCAAACCTTGGGGTTCAAGAGCGCTGAATGCCCCCCATCTCCATCGATCACTGGGAAGCGCGCCGGAACAGGCCCTTGACGCACATGAGGCACCTCTGTAAGATGCGCCCACTGTTTAAGACAGGCGCGTAGCTCAGCTGGTTAGAGCACCACCTTGACATGGTGGGGGTCGTTGGTTCGATTCCAATCGCG
>SDAY01000007.1 GCA_006212015.1 Halothiobacillaceae bacterium | reverse complement strand
GCTTGCGCGGCCGCTTCCAGCCTTCCCGGCTGATCTGCGGCGTGCGCGAGAGCGCCAGCGCGCCCTCGGCCACCGGCTTGGTGATGGTGCTGCCCGCGCCGATGGTGGCGCCGGAGCCGACCGTGACCGGGGCGACGAGCTGGGTGTCGGAGCCGACAAAGACATCATCGCCGATGACGGTCTTGTGCTTGTTGGCGCCGTCGTAATTGCAGGTGATGACGCCCGCGCCGATGTTGCAGCCGGCGCCGATCTCGGCGTCGCCGATGTAGCTGAGGTGGTTGGCCTTGCTGCCCGTGCCGATCCGGCTGGCCTTCACCTCGACGAAGTTGCCGACATGCACGCCCTCGGCAAGTTCGGTGCCGGGGCGGATGCGGGCAAAGGGGCCGACGATGGCGCCCGCGCCGATGGCGGCCCCTTCGAGGATGCTGTGGGCGCGGATCTTCACGCCTTCCGCAAGACGCACGTCCCTGAGCACGCAGCCGGGCCCGATGTGGACATTCGGCGCCAGCACGATCTCGCCCTCCAGCACCACGTTGACGTCGATGAAGACATCGCGCGCCGCAGTCACGCGGCCGCGCACGTCCAGCCGCGCCGGGTCGGCCAGGGTCACGCCCTCGTCCATCAGCACGCGCGCCTGATGGGCCTGGTAGACGCGCTCGAGCTGGGCGAGCTGGGCGCGGTTGTTGACCCCGGCCACCTCGTTTTCATCCTGGGCGACGATGGCGGTGACCATGCCCCTTTCTCCGTGCGTCGCCCCTTCGCCGAGCGTCCCGTTCGCACTCGCCTCCGCGCCGCTTTTTGCCCGCTCCCCGCGTGCGGGGAGGGCTGGGAAGGGGAGCGCCCCCGCCGCCATGCCGACCACGTCGGTCAGGTAGTACTCGCCCTGCGCGTTGTCGCGCGACAGGCCCGCCAGCCAGTGGCGCAGCGCCCGGGCGCGCACGGCCATGAGGCCGGTGTTGCCCTCGCGGATGGCGCGCTCCGAGGCGGCGCAGTCCTTGTCCTCGCGGATGCCCACGACCCGCCCCAGGGCATCGCGCAGGATGCGGCCGTAGCCGCGCGGGTCGGCCAGTTCGACGGTCAGCAGGGCGAGATCGGCCTGCCTCAGTCCGTCGAGCAGGGCCTGGCAGGTGGCCGGGCGGATCAGCGGCACGTCGCCGTAGAGGATCAGCACCTCGGCATCGTCCGGCACCTCGGGCATGGCCTGCATGACGGCATGGCCGGTGCCGAGCTGCTCGGTCTGTACCGCCCATGAGACCGCGCGATGCGCGAGTCGCTCGCGCACCTGCTCCGCGCCATGGCCGATGACGACATGCACGCGTTCGGGGGCGAGTGTTTCGGCGGCGTCCAGCACATGCTCGAGCATGGGGCGCCCGGCGATGGGGTGCAGGACCTTGGGCAGGGCGGAGCGCATGCGGGTGCCTTGACCGGCGGCGAGGATGATGACGTGCAGGGGCATGGGGATTCGTGTCTTGTATGGGGTTGGAAGGGCAGGAGAGGACATCCTCGCTCACCGTCATTGCAAGCGATCTTGCCTTTGGCCACGCGGCCCAAGGCCGTGGTGGGAGGCGATCCACACGCCAACGGCCTCTGGATCGCCGCAGGCCTTCGGCCCTCGCGATGACGAGATCCTTGAGCATGCGCCCTGAACTCGATGGGCGCGCATTATCAGGCTGCTGAAATAAGTATTTCATCAGCCTGATAATGCGGGACATGGATGTCCCGCACGAAAATCAATCACGTAAGTGATTGATTTTCGCATACCAAGTCCGGGCGTGTACCGGACTTGGTATGGCTGAAAAACTCATGGATGAGGTTTTTCAGCATCCTGCTATTCCTGCATGGATAGCGGAGACATCTTATCAATCCGCCAGCGGCACGTGCACGGCACGCCACAGCTGGTAGTAGGCCTGCGCCAGTTCGGAGCGCGGCTGGGCATGGACGATGGGCACGCGGGTGACGGTCTGGCGCTCGATCTCGCTGCTGGCGGGGATGGCCGCCGGCAGCAGTTCCGGGAGATCGGCCCGATGCGCTGCGAGAAAATCGCGATGCAGCCCGCGCCTGCGGTCCACCATGGCGAGAAAGGCCTGCATGACCGGGGCATCCTTGCGCGCCGCCAGCGCCTCGCGCACCTGCTGGGCGGCACGCAGGGACAGCGGCGCGGGGATCAGCGGCACGAGCAGGTCGTCCGCCGCCTCGAAGATGTTGTCCGCCATCAGGCCGAGGCCCGGCGGGCAGTCGAGCACGACATGGTCGAAGCGCGTGCCCATGCGTTCGAGCAGGCGGGCGAGGCGCTCGCCGGCATGCTTCATCCCGGCCATCTCGAGCGCCATGTCCGCCCAATCCGGCCCGTTCGGCCAGAGCGAAAGATTGCGGTAGCGCGTCTCCATCAGGCGCTGGTCGAGGTCCTTGCCCTTGAGCGCCTGGCGCACCCCGCCCGCGGGCAGCCCGCCCTCCATCAGCCAGGTCGCCGCGCCCTGCGGGTCGAGGTCGAGCAACAGGGTGCGCCGCCCGTGCAGGGCGGAGAGGGTGGCGAGGTTGACCGCCGCCGTGGTCTTGCCTACCCCGCCCTTGACGCTGTACAAGGCAAGTATGCGCATGACCCATCCTCAAAGCTTGAAAGTTTCAAGCATTGAAACATAGCACCAAACGGGGGTTGCCTGAATGCTGACCGTACCTGAAACCCTCGACGGCCTTTTCCGCGAGCGCGTGCGCGCGACCCCGCATGCCGCCGCCTACCGCCATTTCGACCGTGACAGCAAGGCGTGGATCGACCTGAGCTGGCGCCAGATGGACGAGCGCGTGGCGCGACTGCGGGCCGCGCTAGGCTCGGAGCGGCTGGCCCCCGGCGCGCGGGGAAGCGAAGAACACCTCGGAAGTCGTCATTGCGAACGAAGTGAAGCCATCCAGCACGCTCGCGGAACCGGCAGCCCATGGATCGCCACGGCCCGCCTCCCCCGACGCCCGACGCCCTGCGCGACCGGCGCCTGGAAAAGGCCGTGCTGGCGCGCGCCAACCGCGCCATCGCTGCCTTTCCCGGCTACGCCAAGCTGCGCCGCGCCGTCCTGATCGAGCATTCATGGACGATCGAGGACGGGCTGATGACCCCCACGCTCAAGCTCAAGCGCCCGGCCATCATGGCGCGCCACGCCGGGGACATCGACGCGGTGTATGCGGCCCATGACTGAAGCGCCCGCCATCCTCCGGCGAGGCGCGGCGTGAACCTTCCCCGCGCATGGCTCGCCCCCCTGGCGCTGGCCGCGACCTGGTGCCTTCTGCAAGGGGCCGGCGGCCCGGACGCCTGGGGTTATGACCGCGCGGCCATCGGCGACGGGCAGGTCTGGCGCGTGCTGACCGGCAGCCTTGTCCACATCCATGCCACGCATCTCGCCCTCAACCTGGTCGGGCTGGCGGGCGTGATGGCGGTATGGGGACGCGAACTCGGCGCCTGGCGCGTGCTGGCGGCGGTGTTCTCGGGCAGCGCGCTGATGGTTGGCCTCGGCCTGTGGCTCACGGCGCCGGAGCTTGCCTGGTACAGCGGCGCGTCCGGCGCGCTGCACGGCCTGTTTGCCGCCGGCATCGTGCTGGCGACCGCCGTCAGCACGGGCTTCAGGCTCCTGGCTGGGCTGGGCTTGCTGCTCAAGCTGGTGCTGGAAACGCAGTTCGGCAGCGGGACAGCCGACCTGATCGGCGCCCCCGTCGTTCATGCCGCCCACCAGTTCGGCGCCATCAGCGGCGCCCTGGCCGCCCTGCTCTGGCGGGGCTGGAGTTATCGAGGGCGGGCCTGACGGCGACGCAGCAAGGCCAGGCCCGCCAGTCCGGCCAGCGGCAGCAGCCCCAGGCTGCCGCCACCGCCACCATCGGTTGCGGGCGCGGGTGGCGGTGGCGGAACATAGCCCCCCGCCACCTGCACGGCCGTGTCGGCGCGGACCATGCCCGCCCCGCAGGTGAGGGTGGTGCAGCCGCTGTAGCTTGGGAAGGGGGTGGCCGTCTGGCGCAGGATATCGCGCACTTCATCCGGGCCAAGGCCCGGGTTGACCGCCAGGATCAGGCTCGCCACCCCGGAGACATGCGCGGTGGCCATGCTGGTGCCGATCATCCAGGCGTAGGAATCCGCCCCTGGTGTGGTGGTGCCATCATTTTGGGTTGAATAGATGGCCCCTGCGGCGTGGTCGAGATCATCCCCGCCCGGCGCGGCGAGGGTCACCACGCTGCCGGTATTGCTGTAGGACGGCAACCGCCCCTGCCGGTCCGTGGCCGTGACATTGATGACGCCGCTGCAGTTGCCGGGGAAGTAGCTGGCTGCGCTGCCCCCCTCGTTGCCCGCCGCGACGACCAGCACCGCTCGCTGGGCACGGACCTCGTCGATGGCCGCCTGCAGGGCGCTACCGCATGGGCCGAAGCCATTGAAGCTGATGTTCAGGACACGCGCCGGCGTGACATTGGCTGGCGCTCCGCCAACCGGCAAGCCGGCCGCCCAGCGCAGGCCGTCGATCACGTCGGAGATCAGGCCACCGCACTTGCCAAGCACCCGCACGGGCTGCAGACGGGCGTTCCAGTCAATCGCGGCCACACCGCTGCCATTGTTGGTCGCGGCGGCAAGCAGGCCGGCCAGATGGGTGCCATGCCAGGAGCTGTCCTGCACATGGCACCCTGAAAAATCAGCCGTGCCCGCATCAGCCGAGGTGACCCAGTCACCGGGATCGCGCGGATCGCCATCCCGGCCATCGCCATCATTGGCCGTGGGAACATCTGAAATGAAGTCATGGCCCGGCACCACCCGGCCCGTCGGGTCGAGAATGTCCGCGTCGATATCCATGTGCGGGCGGATACCCGTGTCGATCAGCGCCACGACGACCTGGCTGCCACCCGTGGTCACATCCCATGCGGGCGGCAGGTTCAGGCCATAGCTGTTCTGGCCCGATGACCTGCCCGTGACCAGCGTGTCGAAATGCCACTGTTTGGAGTAATCGGGGTCATTCGGCACCTGTGCCGGATATACCCGCGCATCCGGCCCCGCATCAAGAACCACCCCATCCGCGACCAACCGGGCGGCATAGGCGCGGGCCTCGTCCACGCTCATCGGCCGGGGCAGGCGCAGGACCTGGGTCTGCATGCCGAGCGAGCGCACATGCTCCAGCCCGATCCCCGCCGACTGCACGAACGGCGCCATCGCCGCCGGGCTCAGGCGCTGGGCATGGGCGGCGTGGAAGTCGCTGGGCTTGACGATGATCTGGGTGACCCTCTCGCCCGGGCGGGCCATGGCCGGTGGCGCAAGCGCGAGTGCCGCTGCGGCCAGCGCGGCGGGGATGAGCCGTGTCTTCATTGAATCTTCACTCGACGGTCGGGTTCGGCATAGTCGATGGCGGGATGGGCCCGCAAACGGTGCAGGGCCTGTTCGATCTGCGCGTTTGTGGCATCAAACGGGAAGCGCAGGACATGAGCCTGGCCGGACATGGGGCGCACATAGGTCAACATAAGGCCCGCCGCTTGGCCCAGGTCGGGCAGGGCTGCACGGACCGCCTGTTCGTCACGGCCATCGCGAAACTTGAGCATGAACTGGGTGGCTGCAGCCTGGCCCGCAGCGACAGGGACGGGGGGAGCAGCCGGCGACTCATGGCCCACGCAAGCGGTCAGCGCAGGTGCCAGCAGCGTTGCAAGCATCAGGATGGGCAAACGGGTCATGACCGGCGGCCTCGTGGGATGTGGGCTTCATCTTCGCGTTAGAAGACCGCCGGATCAAGGGCCGGTTCAGTCCATGTCCAGTTCTTTCATCTTGCGCGCCAGGGTGTTGCGCCCCCAGCCCAGCACGATGGCGGCGTCCTGCTTCAACCCATGGGTATGGGCCATCGCGGCCTCGATCATGACCCGCTCGAAGATCGGCATGGCCTCGTCCAGCAGGGGCCGGTCCCCCTCGACCAGCCGGGCATCGGCCCACTGGCGCAGCAGGCCGGGCCAGTCGCCCTCTTCAACCGCGCTGACCGTCATGCCCTCGCCAGGCGTGGTCACTGCCATGCGCTGAGCGGGCTTGAGGATTTCCGCTGGCAGGTCGGAGGGCATGACCTCGCGACCGCTGGCCATCACGGTCAGCCAGCGGCAGGTGTTTTCCAGCTGGCGCACGTTGCCGGGCCAATCGTAGGCCGTCAGCATGGCCAGCGCCTCGGGCGTCAGGGCCTTGGGCGGGGTGTCCAGCTCGCGGGCGGCGCGCTTGAGGAAGGCCTCCAGCAGCAGCGGGATGTCCTCGCGCCGCTCGCGCAGCGGCGGGAGCTCCAGCCGGATGACGTTGAGGCGGTGCATCAGGTCTTCGCGGAACAGGCCGTCGCGCACCCTTGCGGCGAGGTCCTGGTGGGTGGCGGCGACGATGCGCACGTCCACCCTGACCGGGGTATGGCCGCCCACGCGATAGAACTCGCCTTCCTGCAGCACGCGCAGCAGACGGGTCTGCAGGTCGAACGGCATGTCGCCGATCTCGTCGAGGAACAGGGTGCCGCCGTCGGCCTGTTCGAAGCGGCCGCGCCGCTGCGCCTGCGCCCCGGTGAACGCGCCGCGTTCGTGGCCGAAAAGTTCTGATTCGAGCAGATCCTTTGGGATCGCGGCGGCATTGAGTGCGATGAACGGCCCCCTGGCGCGTGGGCTGTGCTGGTGCAGGGCCTGGGCGACGCGCTCCTTGCCGGTGCCGGATTCGCCGGTGATGAGCACGGTGATGGAGGAGCGCGACAGGCGGCCGATGGCGCGGAAGACCTCCTGCATGGCGGGCGACTGGCCGATGATGCCTGTGTTTTCCGCGTCCTGCGGCTCCACGGCTCCACCCTCGGCCCCGCCCCTGGGCTCGGTGCGACTGTCCAGCGCCCGCCGCACCAGGGTGACGGCCTCGTCGACATCGAAGGGCTTGGGCAGGTAGTCGAAGGCCCCGCCCTCGAAGGCGTTGACCGCGCTGTCGAGGTCGGAATGCGCGGTCATGATGATCACGGGCAGGCGCGGCCAACGTTCGCGCACCTCGCGCATCAGCGCCATCCCATCCATGCCGGGCATGCGCACGTCGCTCACCAGCGCGCCGGGCTGCTGGCGGCGCAGGGCCTCGAGCACCGCGTCGCCGGACCCGAAGGCCCGGGCGCTCAGGCCGGCCTTGCCGATCGCGCGCTCCAGCACCCAGCGGATGGAGGGGTCATCGTCGACAATCCATACATCGGTTGCGGCGCTGCGGAATCCATCCCTGGATTCCGCCCTTCGGGGATCACGATGCGATCCAACGCCGTTCCTTTCGTCGTTGTTCATGATGAAATCTCCGTCGAAGTCGTGAGCAGGGGCAGAAGCATGGTGAACGTGGTTTGGCCAGGATGGCTGGTGAACTCGATCAGACCGCCATGCTGGGCGATCAGGGACTGGCTGATGGCCAAGCCGAGCCCGGTTCCCCCTTCGCGGCCACTGACCATGGGCAGGAACAGGGTGTCTTGCAGCTGCGGCGGTATTCCGGGGCCGTTGTCCTCGATGTCGATGCGGGCGACCAGCCGGTGGCGCGTGCTGCCGACGTTGAACTGGCGCAGCACGCGGGTGCGAATGACGATGCGGGCATCGCCCTGCCCCTCCATCACCTGCATGGCGTTGCGCACGATGTTGAGCATCGCCTGGATCAGCAGGTCCGGGTCGGCATAAAGGTCGGGGATGCTCGGGTCGTAGTCGCTGACGATCTGGACGCTCGAATCCTGCATCTCAAGCCGGACCAGCCGGCGCACATGCTCCAGCGGCTCATGCAGGTTGAGCATGTGTTTCTTCGGCAGCACATGGGGGCCGACCATGCGATCGACCAGGGCGCGCAGGCGATCGGCCTCGCGCATGATCACCTCGGTGTATTCCTGCAACCCCTCGTCCGCCAGCTCGCTGTGCAGCAGCTGGGCCGCGCCGCGCAGGCCACCGAGGGGGTTCTTGATCTCGTGCGCGAGTCCGCGCAAAAGGGTACGCGACGCCTGCTGCTGGGCCAGCAGATGTTCCTCGCGGGCAATCCGCATGTGCCGGTCGACATCCATCATCTCGATCAGCAGCCCATCGCCAAGCTCGGGATCGATCAGCGGGCTGACGGCGCAGTCCACCATCACGTCGCGCCCGGCGGCATGCAGGGTCATTTCGCGGAAGGTGCAGGGGTGGCCGCTTTCCATCGACTGGGACAGGACATCGGGGAAGGTCGACTCCCCCGGAAGGATGGCGCGGACCGGCAGGCTCAAGGCCTGGCGCAGACTGACGCCGAGCAGGTTTTCGGCGGAAGGATTGATGTAGAGCACCCGCAGGCGTGCATCGAGCACGAGCAGGGCCATGCTCTGGTGCTCAAGCAGGCGGGCAGGGATGACGTTGTCAGGCATGGGCTTCATGACCAGATCAAGAGCAAGAGTCAGGCCATGCAGAAACCGCGAGGCACATGACCCATTGCTCCATGATGGCGCAAGCGGAAGGCCGGCCGGGGAAAAGACGTGCCCCGATCAACGGGGCGGGGGGATGGGGGGAAGGCCCTGAGGCTGCCGCCCCGGCATCAGCAGGCTGGGCCGCTGCAGGCTGAACCGCACCGGCGCGGCATGGATCAGCACCTGGCCGCTCGCGTCGGACACGAAGGCCTCGATCACATGCTCGCCCCGATCCACGTTGTTCAGCGCCACATTCAGGCGGCTCGAATTCTGCGCCACCGGCTGGCCGTCCAGCAGCACGGTCAGCCCGTGGCCGAGATCGGCGCGCAGGGCGGGATGCAGGTTCAGGCTGACGTCCACCTCCCCCGCGGTATTGAGCAACGGCTCGTTCGGCGCGGGCTGGGTGATCCTGAAATCCTGGTAACCCGTGAAGGCCGCCATGTCGGGCTTGCCCGCCGCGGGCGACGGGGCGGGCGCCGCCGTGGCGGGCAGGGCCGGCACCACCACGCTGGTGGAGGGCGCCGCCTCGACATTGAGCTTCTCCGCGCCCTTGCGCGGGGCATCCGTGAACACCACGCCGCCCTTTTCGTCGACATAACGATAGACCTCGGTCGCCTGGGCAGCCAAGGTGAAAAGCAGGGTCATGGCGATGAGCGCGGTTTTCATGCGAACTACATTAGGCCATGGCTTGCGGGATGTAAACGCGTGGCCATCGCCGGATGACGGGCAGCAAAAAGCCCCGCGCGGGGCGGGGCTTGTGGCAGCGAGCAGGTCCGTGACTTACAGGCTGTAGTACATGTCGAACTCGACCGGGTGGGTGGTCATGCGCACGCGCTGAACTTCCGTCTGCTTCAGTTCGATGTAGGCGTCGATCAGATCGTCGGTGAACACGCCGCCATGCTTGAGGAACTCGCGGTCGGCATCCAGCGCGGACAGGGCCTGCTCCAGGGAGAAGGCGACTTCCGGGATGGCCTTCTCCTCTTCCGGCGGCAGGTCGTACAGGTTCTTGGTGGCCGCCTCGCCCGGGTGGATCTTGTTCTTGATGCCGTCCAGGCCGGCCATCAGCAGGGCCGCGAAGGCGAGGTACGGGTTGGCGGTGCTGTCCGGATAGCGGACCTCGATGCGGCGCGCCTTCGGGCTGGAGACGAACGGGATGCGGATCGAGGCGGAGCGGTTGCGGGCGGAGTAGGCCAGCTTCACCGGGGCCTCGAAGTGCGGCACCAGACGCTTGTAGCTGTTGGTCGACGGGTTGCACAGCGCGTTCAGGGCGTGGGTGTGCTTGATGATGCCGCCGATGTAGTACAGCGCGGTCTCGGACAGGCCCGCGTACTGGTCACCGTTGAAGGTGTTCTTGCCGTCCTTGGACAGCGACATGTGCACGTGCATGCCGGAACCGTTGTCGCCCACGATCGGCTTGGGCATGAAGGTCGCGGTCTTGCCGTAGGTGTGGGAGACGTTCCAGATGATGTACTTGAGGGTCTGGACCTCGTCGGCCTTCTTCACCAGGGTGTTGAAGCCCACGCCGATCTCGCACTGGCCGGCGGTGGCCACTTCGTGGTGGTGCACCTCGACGGTCAGACCCATGTCCTCCATCACCAGGCACATGGCCTGACGGATGTCGTGCAGGTTGTCGACCGGCGGAACCGGGAAGTAACCGCCCTTCACGCCCGGACGGTGACCCATGTTGCCGTCGGCATACGCCTTCTCGGTGTTCCAGGCGGCCTCGGAGGAGTCCAGCTTGACGAAGCAGCCGGACATGTCGGCGCCCCAGCGGACGTCGTCGAAGATGAAGAATTCGTTTTCCGGGCCGAAGAAGGCCTTGTCGGCCAGGCCAGTGGCGTTCAGGTAGGCCTCGGCGCGCTTGGCGATGGAGCGCGGGTCACGCGTGTAGCCCTGCATGGTGTCCGGCTCGATCACGTCGCAGACGAGGATCAGGGTCGGCTCTTCGGAGAACGGGTCCATCAGCGCGGTGGAGGCGTCCGGCATCAGGATCATGTCGGAGGCGTTGATGCCCTTCCAGCCAGCGATGGAGGAACCGTCGAACATGACGCCGTTTTCGAAGACTTCTTCGTCGACGCGGTTGGCCGGGTAGGTGACATGCTGCTGCTTGCCACGGGTGTCGGTGAAACGGAAGTCAACGAACTTGACACCGTTTTCCTTGATCATCTTTTCGACGTCGCTGGGAGTCATGGGTGACGGCCTCCAAAGGTGGCGATGGGGTGTAGGTGAAAACAGGTGGAGTTTACCCTTGCGGGCCATGCGCGCAATTGAAGCATGAAGCGTGCCACAAAATCATGGCCCGGCGAGCACCGCCTGCCGACATGATGCACGCCGGCCGGTGAGCATCATTTTGGGGCAACGCACAACATTGGCGCACGATTTTGATGCGCCTAATCCATCAGCACCACGGACTTGATCAGGGCATAGGCCGCCGCCCCGGCATGAAGGCCCAGCCGGCGCAGGGAATAGGCCGTGATCTCCGCCAGCAGGAGCTGCCCGTCGGCCAGGCGGCAGGCCACCGTCACCCGGCCCTCGTGCTCCGGATCGATGCGCTCGACCGTGACCGGCAGGTGGTTGAGGATGCTGATCCGCGCCGGGTCATCCAGCGACAGGCTGACGTCGCGGGCGAGGATGCGCAGGCGCGTGGCCCGGCTGCCGCGCGCGCAGCCCCCCGTCAGGCGCAAGCGAACGCGATCATTGCCGAACGGGGTCAGGCCGTCCTCATCGGTGGCGCCGGTCTCGCCCTCCAGCACCGACACCGGCCCTTCCTCGTCGAACAGGGGCGAGTCGGGCCGGGCGAGCGCCTCGCGCAGGGTCTCGATGTGCTCGATGCGCCCGTCGGCCATGAACACGACCCGATCCGCCAGGCGCTCGACCTCGATCGGGGCGTGGGTGATGTAGAGGATGGGCACGCCGACCTCGCGCGCCAGTTCGTCGATCAGGCGCAGCAGCTCGGCCTTGGCACGCCAGTCCAGCGCGGACAGCGGCTCGTCCATGCACAGCAGGCGCGGGCGGGACAGCAGGGCGCGGGCGATGGCGACGCGCTGCCTCTCGCCGCCGGAAAGCGAGAGCACGTCGCGGTCGAGCTTGTCGGCGATGCCGACGCGGGCGGCGAGGGTGACAAGATCAAACGGAAGCGCTCGCCGCCCCCCCTCTCCCCCGGCCCCTCCCCCGCCTGGGGGGATGGGTGATAAAGGCGCGCGCCTGAGGGCGTAGTCGAGATTGCCGCGCACGCTCAGGTGCGGGAACAGGGCCGCGTCCTGGAACACGAAACCGATGTCGCGCCGCTGCGTCGGCAGCTGCCAGGCGCCGTCCTGCCAGCGCTCGCCATGGAATTCGAGCTGGCCTCGCGCGTGCCTGTCCAGCCCGGTGATGGCGCGCAGCAAGGTGCTCTTGCCCGAACCGGAGCGTCCGAAAAGGACGGTGACGCCCCTCGTGTCGATCTCGAACGGGCCGGCATCGAGCAGGAAACGACCCTGCCTGAGGGTGAGATGCCCCTTCAGCATGGCCTCAACCCACCTTCACGGCAAAGCGCCGATTGAGGCCATAGACCAGCGTCAGCACGACCACCGAGAACACAAGCATCATGCCGGAGAGCAGGTGCGCCTCGGCGTATTCGAGCGATTCGACATGATCGAAGATGGCGATGGAGACCATGCGCGTCGCGTCGGGGATGTTGCCCCCGACCATCAGCACCACGCCGAATTCGCCCACGGTATGGGCGAAGGTCAGCGTCATGGCGACGAGGAAGCCGCGCCGCGCCAGCGGCAGGACCACGGTGAAGAAGCGATCCAGCACGCCGGCGCGCAGGGTCGCGGCGGCATCCAGCAGGCGCGTCGGCAGGGCCTCGAAGGCGTGCATCAGGGGCTGCACCGCGAACGGCAGGGAATAGAACACCGAGCCGATCACCAGCCCCGTCAGGCTGAAGGTCAGCTGCCCCTCGAAGCCGAACAGGCGCAGGGCCTGG
This sequence comes from Halothiobacillaceae bacterium, assembly GCA_006212015.1. Taxonomy (GTDB): domain Bacteria; phylum Pseudomonadota; class Gammaproteobacteria; order Halothiobacillales; family Halothiobacillaceae; genus Thiofaba. Next base: position 28,819 of record SDAY01000007.1, on the reverse strand, counting down.
GTCAGCGGGCCGTCCGGATTGAGCGCGATCAACAGGTAGAAGCCGAGCACGGTCGGCGGCAGCACCAGCGGCAGGGCCACCAGCGCCTCCAGCACGATCTTGAACGAGGATTGCATGCGCGCCAGCCACCATGCCAGCGGTGTGCCGAGCAGCAGCAGGATGAGGGTGGTCAGCGCCGCGACCTTGAGGGTCAGCCAGAGGGGCTGCAGGCTGACGCCAATGCCGAAGAGTTCGATCATGGACATGTCCGGGGTTTGTAGGAGCGGCCCTCGGGCCGCGATGAGCGTGGTTATCGCGGCCCGAGGGCCGCTCCTACATTGACCGCGTTGTTTTGCCGGCTCATGGAATGGAGTACCCGTAGTTCTCGATCACCTTGCGGCCCTCGTCGGAGCGCAGGAAATCCATGAACGCCTGCGCCACCGGGTTGTTCTCCGCGCGCTTGAGGATGACCGCCGCCTGATCGATCGGCGCGTACATGGCCTGCGGCGGCAGCCAGTACTCGCCCTTGCCGTGCGCCGGGCTCTGCGGATCGACCAGTTGCGAGAGGGCGACAAAGCCCAGTTGCGCGTTCCCGGTCTGCACGTACTGGAAGGTGGGCGCGATGCTCTCGCCAAAGACCAGCCGGGGCTTGAGGGCATCGTGCAAGCCCATCGCCACCAGCACCTGCTCGGCGGCCGTGCCGTAGGGGGCGGTCTTCGGGTTGGCGATGGCCATGTGCCTGAAACCGCCCTTCTCCAGCACGGCCCTGTAATCATCCTTCACCGGCAGGGTCGGGCTGTAGAGCGCCAGCACGCCGCGCGCGTAGACGAAGTAGCTGCCGTCCTTGACCCGTCCTTCCTTCACCAGCGCCTCGGGCTTTTCGGTGTCGGCGGAGAAGAACAGGTCGAACGGTGCGCCATGGGTGATCTGCGCGTACAGCTTGCCGCTCGGGCCGAAGGCGAACCGCACCTCGTGCCCGGTCTTCGCCCTGAAGGCCGCGCCGACCTCCTCGGCGGTCTTGGTGAAGTTGGCCGCCACGGCGGCGGTGAGGGTGTCGGCCCGCGCCGCGCCGGTCAGCATGACGAGAAAGAAAAAGACGATGCTCCGCATGCCGTTATATCCGATGGGCTATAGCGAGGGCATTCTACACGGAATGGCGCTCAGGTCCGCCAGTCGATCGGCGGCTGGCCTTGCTGCTCGAGGAAGGCATTGATCTTCGAGAACGGCCGGCTGCCGAAGAAGCCGCGATGGGCGGAGAGCGGCGAGGGATGCGGCGCTTCCAGCACCCGATGGCGACTACGGTCGATGTGCGCCCCCTTCCGCTGCGCGGGCCGCCCCCACAGCACGAACACCAGCGGCCGCTCCCGCGCGTCCAGCACCCGCACCACGCGGTCGGTGAAGCGTTCCCAGCCCTTGCCGTGGTGGCTGGCGGACTTGCCGCTCTCCACCGTCAGCACCGCGTTGAGCAGCAGCACGCCCTGATCGGCCCAGGGGATCAGACTGCCGCAGCCGTTGCGGATGCCGAGATCGTCCTCCAGCTCGCGAAAGATGTTCTGCAGGGACTTGGGCAAGGGCCGCACCTCCGGCCGCACCGAGAAGCACAGGCCATGCGCGTGGCCCGGCGTGGGGTAGGGATCCTGCCCCAGGATCACCACCCGCACCTCGTCCAGCGGGGTGTGCTTGAAGGCATTGAACCATTCGTCCGGATTGGGGTGGATGCGCTTGCCCGCCTTCAGCTCGGCGGCGAGGAAGGCGCGCAGCCCGACCATGCAGGGCTGGTCGAACTCATCGGCCAGCGCGGCCTGCCACGAGGGTTCGAGCTGAAAGAGGTCGGGATTCATGCGTCGCCGGCATCATCCCGGGGCGCGGGCGGCAGCGCGTCCCAATCCACGACGACCTCGGGCAGGATGGACGAGGCGGTGCGCCCCGTCAGCTCGAACAGCTCCGGTGCACCGTATGCGCCGTCATGCAGGACGTAGACGGTCAGCACGCGGTCGATGGGGTGGACGATCCAGTACTCGCGCACCCCGGCGGCCTCGTACATGCGCCGCTTGAGGATCTGGTCGCGGGAGGCTGTCTTGGGCGAAATGACCTCGATCACCCAGTCCGGCGGACCCTTGACCCCGCGCGCATCGAACTTGGCCGGGTCGCAGACCACCATCACGTCGGGCTGCACGACCGTCTCATCGCTGTCGTTCCTGCGCCCAAGCCTGGGCAGGCGCACATCCAGCGGGGCGATCAGCGGCCGACAGGACGCGCCCTTGAGCTGGTTGGCCAGTTGGCGAAACACCTCGCCCACCGCGTCCTGATGCGTCACGCTGGGCGCGGGCGACATCATGTAGACCTTGCCCTCGATCAGTTCGCAGCGGAACTCATCCGGCCAGGTCAGGTAATCGGCATAGGTGTAGCGCCGGTCGGGATCGATCTTGAATGCGGGTTCGCCCATCATGCACCTCCACGCGAAACGGCCTGAAAACGCCACGATTTTAGCAGGCTGCTGAAATACTTACTTCAGCAGCCTGCTAAGGCGGGACATGGATGTCCTGCACGAAAAACTCATGGATGAGGTTTTTCAGCATCCTGTTAGGGCATCAGCCGCTGGATCGCCCAGCCCCGGTCGGTGCGGGTGTAGGTGAAGCGGTCGTGCAGGCGGCTCTCGCGCCCCTGCCAGAACTCGTACATATCGGGGATCAGGCGGTAGCCCCCCCAGTCCGGGTTGCGCGGCACGTCGCCCGCCGGATACTGCCGCTTAAGTTCCTCGATGCGCGCCTCCAGCGCCTCGCGGCTCGCCAGGGGCTGGCTCTGGTGCGAGGCGGCGGCGGCCAGGCGGCTGCCGAGCGGGCGCTGGTCGAAATAGGCCTGGTTGTCCGACTCGGGGAGCCGCTCGATGCGCCCCTCGACCCGCACCTGGCGGTCGTTCTCCGGCCAGTAGAAGGCCAGCGAGGCGTGCGGATTGGCCGCCAGATCCCGGCCCTTGCGGCTGCGCCCGTCGGTATAGAAGCACAGGCCGTTGGCGTCGAAGTGCTTGAGCAGCACCCAACGCAAGGACGGGCGACCTTCCGGCGTGGCGGTCGCCAGCGCCATCGCGGTCACGTCGAAGTTGCCCGCCGCCTCGGCGTCCTTCAGCCAGCGGGCCAGCATGGCGTGCGGCTCCTGCAGCAGGTCGCCGCGATGCAGCTCGCCGTGCAGGAACTCGCGCCTCGTGCTGCGGTGGTCGATCTCTTCATGCGCCTGAGACATGGCTGGACTCCGATTTATTGCCAAGACAGGCCTCAACCATAGCAAGAAGGCCGTCCACCTCGCACCTGCCCAACCCATAAGGCAAGGTGATCGTCCATTAACAAACTCTTGACCTGACAATCCCTCGATCATTAAATGAGAATCGCTGTCGTTCGTCGCCGCAATCGCCATGACTACCCCGCCTGCCGAAGATAAATCCGTGCGCCCCAGCCCCTTATGCCGCCCCTCCGGGCATGGGCATGTCGCCCGCCGAAACAAGAATGCGCTACCGAGCAAGCTTCTCCTCGGCCTGCTGCTGGCCTCGCCGCTGGCATCGGCCGACCGTGATCTGGCATTCAGCGCCATGTCCCTTTACAAGGACTACAGCGGTTCGGTCGAAAAGCGCAGCGGCCTTGAACACGACCTGGGCCTGAGCCGAACCTTTGATCGGTTCAGCCTGGGACTTGGCTACCAGTACGCCACCGCCGACCGCTTCGAGAGCCCTGATCTCAGGGTCACCAAGCCAAGCCTGACGCTGGGTTATGCCTTCGGGGAAAACATCAACGGGTCCGCAACCTACCTGCGGATCAACGACAACCTGGCGCCCACGGATGACGGCAGGATCTACAGCGCCGCCCTGCATGTCCGCGGCCTGCCTGGGCGGTTGTCGACGCACCTGGGCGTGCACTTCAGCGACTACGATTTCTTCGACGCATCCCAGCTTGACCTCGCCCTGGGCACATCCATGTCCATTCAAGACATGAAGCTGTCCATCAAAGCCGGCGTCAAATACATCAGCCTGGACCGCGAAAGGAATACGAAATACATTCAAAACGCAGAAAGCACCTACCTGGCGCCGGAATTCGGGTTGAGGCTGGGCAAGAACGGCTACTTTGGCATGCTCGGCATCGTCGGCAGCCGCGTCTTCGAGGTCGCGGACGAGGGGCTGAAGGTGTCGCACCACGCCACCGAGCTAAGACGCAGCTATCTTCTGGCGCTCGGCAAGCAGACGAAGAGCCTTGACCTGCAACTGATGCTCGGCCACCACCTGGCCACCGAGCTCCCGCCAGCCCATGACCTGCACATCAACACCCTTGCGGTGCGCATGAATTACCGGTTCTGAGGCGCGTCGACCCGGCCCCCGCGCAATCGCGTGCGCGAACGAAGCAGCGCCGCCGACGCGACCGGGTTCTTCCACCTGCCGACCCACCGGGTGGTGGACATCGGCTCGCAGATCGAGTTGTAGGCTGCTAACCCCTCCATGCGCGCTTGCGCTTATACTTGCGCGACTTCACCGAACACAGAACGCCATGCCTGCCGCCTACGACCTCTCCACCTTCCAGGGCCTGATCCTCGCCCTGCAGGACTACTGGGCCCGCCAGGGCTGCGCCGTACTTCAGCCGCTGGACATGGAGGTGGGGGCCGGCACCTTCCACCCCGCCACCTTCCTGCGCGCCATCGGCCCGGAGCCCTGGAACGCCGCCTACGTGCAGCCCTCGCGCCGCCCCACCGATGGCCGCTACGGCGAGAACCCCAACCGCCTGCAACACTACTACCAGTTCCAGGTGGTGATGAAGCCCTCCCCGCTTGCGATCCAGGAGCTCTACCTCGGCTCGCTGCGCATGCTCGGCTTCGACCCGCTGACCCACGACATCCGCTTCGTCGAGGACAACTGGGAATCCCCCACCCTCGGCGCCTGGGGTCTGGGCTGGGAGGTCTGGCTGAACGGCATGGAAGTGACCCAGTTCACCTATTTCCAGCAGATCGGCGGGCTCGACTGCCGCCCGGTGACCGGCGAGATCACCTACGGCCTGGAGCGCCTGGCGATGTACATGCAGAACGCGGAAAGCGTGTACGACCTGGTGTGGGCCAGGACCCCGAACGGCGTCATCACCTACGGCGACGTCTACCACCAGAACGAGGTGGAGCAGTCCACCTACAACTTCCAGCATGCCGACGTGGATTTCCTGTTCGGCCTGTTCGACCAGTGCGAGAAGGAGGCCAGGCGCCTGATGGCGCTCGACATCCCCCTGCCGCTGCCAGCCTACGAGCAGGTGCTCAAGGCCTCGCACACCTTCAACCTGCTCGACGCGCGCCGCGCCATCTCCGTCACCGAGCGCCAGCGCTACATCCTGCGCGTGCGCGAACTGGCCCGCACCGTGGCCGAGGCCTACTACGCCTCGCGTGAGCGACTGGGCTTTCCGATGGGGCGTAAGAGTTAATTTCTGGAGGGATTGGCATGTCGTTACTGCTCAACAACCTGGAAATCAATGGGTTTCGCGGCCTCAGCAGCCTCAAGCTTGAGAAGCTTGGGCGGGTGAATCTATTAGTCGGCAGAAATAGCTCGGGAAAGACTAGCGTACTGGAAGCCCTGCAGGTTTTATCTTCTCAAGGAGATCCAAACGTAATGCTTGGACTTGCCCATGAGCATGAAGAAATCATCAGAGGCAGGGAATCCGCGACTCGATATGAGGCTGATTTCCTAGAAAACTTCTTCCACGGCAGGTCGTTCCCTGAATATGGACAAGGCATATCAATCGGCGACTCTGAGCGCCTTCATATAAAAATCCAGGCCATTCCTTTTATCAGAACCGAGGTTGATATAGCAGACCAAGACCTTGAACATGAACCCTCGGTTAGAACAAAATGGGTACGGCGCATCATATCCATCGAAGATATAAGAAATTACACATCAGATGGCTACCCCGTATTTTACGCCCTAGAGGCCACGCACACGGATCATGCCTCGGGCGAAGCATCGAAGTTTACTCTAGCCAGCCAAGACATCGACAATGATACGTTAATCATGCGAGGGCGAGGCCCCGTATCAAGACGGGCAAACTCAACCCCGTTTGGTTATGTACCCACAACCTTCATTGATAATGAAACACTATCCTCTTCATGGGATCTTGTTGTCCTGACAGAACGGGAAAGAAAAGTTATCGATATGATTAAAATCATCGATAACGATGTTGTGGATCTTGCCTTCGTTGAAACGGACAGCGTAGACAGGTATCGACCAAGAACGGCTCGTCGCCCTATGGCTAGACTCTCATCATCATCTCGCCCGATATCCTTGGGCAGCCTTGGCGACGGGGTAAGCCGCCTGTTTCAAATAGCTCTCACCATCGTTAATTGTCGCCATGGCTTTCTATTAATCGATGAATTTGAGAACGGGTTGCATTACAGCATGCAAAAACAAGTCTGGGACTTTATATTCGCACTTTCATCTGAATTTGATATCCAGGTTTTTGCAACCACTCACAGTAGCGACTGTATCGCTTCATTTGCAGAATCAGCCACGAACCATCCTGAGCTTGGCTGCGCCTACCATCTTGGCCAATCAATCATTGATGGGAAAGCCGTCGTTACAAGATACGAAGAGGATCGACTAAAGGACTTGGTTGACATGGGAAGGGACATTCGATGACCAATCAAGCCTCCCGCAGACTGATCGTTGAAGGCGAACAAGAGAAGTTCTTCTTCAAAACCATGCTTGATAAAAGACTAGGCCTTACCAGCGTAGATATACAGATTTACAAGCCCAGTGACTTGGGTCATACAGGCAACGGGATTAGTCATCTACTAACACTCATTCCAGAAGAGCTTGACCGCATCAAAACGGGTGAAGTCACTCACCTCGCCTTTGTTGCTGATGCGGATGACAACTTCATAGACCAAATCAGTAAAATTAGACAAGCATTCGCCAACAAAGATTTTCAGCCTCACCCCCTCGGCTGCACGGGCGATGCCTTCATACACTCCAGCGGAGTAATCAATCCTGTTGGCGTTTGGCTTATGCCAAGCCATCAGGATAGTGGAGCCATTGAAAGGTTCTTCATCGAATCTTGCTCTGCCGAGCAAAAGCCATGCTTGGATTTGGCTCAGGCATCCCTTGCCCACCATCCATGCAATCACATCCAAAACACTAGGTGGCATGACAAAGCCAAGACTTATACGTGGCTTGCTTGGCAAAAAAAGCCAACATTTGGCTACGGAGATATGCACAAAAAGCTTGATTCCACGCACCCGTGGATGATGGGCTTAGAAGAATGGCTACAAAGAATTTACCCATGATGAATACCCACGACCTCCTCATCGAAATCGGCGCCGAAGAGCTGCCGCCGAAGGCCCTCACCACCCTCGCCAACGCGCTGGCCGACGGCATCACTCGCCGCCTGCATGACGCGGGCCTCGCGCCGCAGGGCCATACCGTCTATGCCGCGCCGCGCCGCCTCGCCTTGCTGGTGCGGGGCGTGGCCGGGCGCCAGGCCGACCGCGAGGTCGAGCGTCGCGGCCCGGCCGTGAACGCCGCCTTCGACGGTGAAGGCCGCCCGAGCAAGGCCCTGGAAGGCTTCGCCCGCTCCTGCGGCGTGACCGTCAACGACCTGCAGGAACTGACCACCGACAAGGGCGCGTGGATGGTCCACCGCGCCATGCAGCCCGGACAGCCCGCGCAGGCGTTGATCCCGGACATGCTCGCCCAGGCGCTGGACGAGCTGCCCATCCCCAAGCGCATGCGCTGGGGCGCGGGCGAGGTCGCCTTCGTGCGCCCTGTGCACTGGATCGTGCTGCTGTTCGGCGATGAGGTGATCGACGCCGAGATCTACGGCGTGCAGACCGGCCGGCGCACCCGCGGCCACCGCTTCCATCACCCCGACCCGCTGATCGTGCCCGCGCCCGGCGAATACGCCGCGCTGCTGGAAGGCACCGGCCATGTCATCGCCGATTTCGCCGCCCGCCGCGCCATGATCAAGGCCCAGGTCGAGGCCGCCGCCTGTGAGCTTGGCGGCCGCGCCGTGCTGGATGAGGACCTGCTCGACGAGGTAAGCGCGCTGACCGAATGGCCGCGCGTGGTGACCGGCAACTTCGAGCCGCGTTTCCTCGCCGTGCCCAAGGAGGCCCTGATCTCCACCATGCAGGGCAACCAGCGCTATTTCCCGCTGCTGGACGAGGCCGGCGAGCTGCTGCCGCACTTCATCACCGTCGCCAACATCGACAGCACGGATCCCGCCGCCGTGCGCATGGGCAACGAGCGCGTCATCCGCCCGCGCTTCTCCGACGCCGAATTCTTCTGGCGCGAGGATCGCAAGCAGCCGCTGTCCGCCCAGCTCGACAGCCTCAAGACCGTGGTGTTCCAGCAGCGGCTCGGCACCCAGTTCGACAAGACCGAGCGCGTGGTCCGCCTGGCCCGCCACATCGCGGGACTGACCGGCGCCGACATGGAACGCACCGCGCGCGCAGCCCTGCTCGCCAAGTGCGACCTGATGAGCGGCATGGTCGGCGAGTTCCCCGAACTGCAAGGCGTCATGGGCCGCTACCTCGCGCGTCATGACGGCGAGCATGCCGAGGTCGCGCAGGCGCTGGACGAGGTCTACATGCCGCGCCGTGCCGGGGACGCGCTGCCTGCGACCACCGTCGGCCAGGCCCTCGCCCTGGCCGAGCGGCTGGACACCCTGGTCGGCATTTTTGCCATAGCCGGCATGGAGCCGACCGGCTCGAAAGACCCGTTTGCCCTGCGCCGTGCCGCGCTTGGTGTGTTGCGCATCCTGATCGAAAAAAATCTCGATTTGGACATGCACGCGCTACTTGGCTTTGCTTATGAGGCAAAATTTCCCAGCAAAGATGCCGTGGTGCTCCGTGATGGGAACCCCCTTGCCGTGAGCAACCTTTTCGAATTCATGCTCGACCGCATGCGCGCCTACGCGCTGGATCGTGGCATTCGTGCCGATGTTTTTGAATCCGTGCTGGCCACCCGCCCGACGCGCCCGCTGGACTTCGAGCGCCGCGCCCAGGCAGTCAACGACTTCCTCGCCCTGCCCCAGGCCGAAGCCCTTGCCGCCGCCAACAAGCGCATCGGCAACATCCTCAAGAAAGTCGAAGGCGACCTTCCCACCGCCATCGACGAGGCCCTGCTGGCCGAGCCCGCCGAGCGCGAGCTGGCCGCGCGCGTGCGGCGGCTCGAGGCCGAGCTGGCCCCGCTGTTCGCCGCCGGCGACTACACCGCCGCGCTGGGCCGGCTGGCCCACCTGCGCGAGGCCGTGGATGCCTTCTTCGACGGCGTGATGGTGATGGCCGAGGACGCCGCCCTGCGCGACAACCGCCTCGCCCTGCTGAACCGCCTGCGCGCGCTGTTCCTCAAGGTGGCGGACATCTCGGTGCTGGGCGGCGCGATCTGACGGCTGACCGACCGTGCCGCTCCGCCCGCCCCGCCGCATGAAGCCCCACGGTCTGCTGCTCGCCGCCCTGCTGGGGCTGGCCGCGCCGGCAACGGGCCGGGCGGCCGCCGTGCTGCCCCATGCCGTCATCGCCGACTTCAATGGCGGAAAGGCCCTGGTCAACCGCGTCACCCCCTGGCCCGCCCAGGTCGGCGGCAAGCCGCTGGTCAGGATGGGCATGACCAAGGCCGGGCGCTTCGGCCCGAGGGGCTATTCCCTGCGCGTCGACTACGGCTTCGCCGAGGGCCTGGAGGGGGCGCTGGGCCTGCTGATCCGGCTGCCGGAGGTGGATCTCGCCCAGTACGACCACCTGAGCCTGCGGATACGCGGCGACCGCAAGCAGGCCTTCCCCAGCCAGTTGCGCGTCCGCCTGCTCGGCGAGGGCCAATCGCCCGCCTCCCATGGCCTGGGGGGCTACACGATCGTCGGCATCGAGCGGGAATGGCGGCAGATGCTCGTCCCCCTCAATCCGCTCAGCGGCGTCGCCGAGGGCGTCCGGCCGGTCGCTCTCGGCCTGATCCTGCCGCCCGAATGCTCGCCGGGGCGCGAGGGCGCCTTCTACCTGGACGAGATCGAGCTGGTCCGCACGGGCAGGCGCATAGGCGAGCACGAGGACTCCTCCGTCGCCCCCGGCAAGAAGGCCTGGGAGATGGCGCGCGGCGGCGAGCAACTGGCGCGCACCTCCATCCGCGCGCGCGCCGTCGAGCTCCCCGCGCCGCCGCTGGTGCGCCGCGAGGAGCTGCCGCCGGACGACGAGGCGCTGCTCGAACGCGTGGCGCGGGACACCTGGCAGGGTCTCGATGGCCTGCGCGACCGCCCGAGCGGCCTGCCCTTCGACACCGTCGCCCTGCACCCCGACGGCCCGCCCTCGGTCGGCGACTACACCAATGTCACCAACATCGGCCTCTACCTGATGTCCGTGGTCGCCGCGCGCGACCTGGGCTACATCGCCCCGAGGGAGGCCGAGGCGCGCCTGCTGCGCGTGGTGCGGTCGCTGGAGAGGATGGAGACCTTCCACGGCTTCTTCTACAACTACTACGACACCACCACGCTGGAGCGCACCAGCCACTTCGTCTCCTTCGTGGATTCGTCCTGGCTGACCGCCGGGCTGATGGTGGCGCGCATGGCGGCGCCCGGCCTGCACAAGCCCATCAGCGCCCTGCTGGAGCGGGAGGACTACGCCTTCTTCTACGACGCCGACGTCGGCCAGATGCGGCACGGCTTCCACGTCCAGCGCCAGGAGCGCTCGCCGAGCGTGTACGGCCTGCTCTACTCCGAACCGCGCCTGGGCAGCCTGATCGCCATCGGCAAGGGCGACGTGCCGGAATCGCACTGGTTCAAGCTGGCGCGCACCTTCCCGGTCGACTGGACATGGCAGAGCATGACCCCACTGGGCCGCGCCCCCCGGGTCATCAACGGCTACAAGGTCGATGGCGGCTATTACGAATGGCGCGGCATCCGCTACCTGCCCTCCTGGGGCGGCAGCATGTTCGAGGCGATGATGCCGGGCATCGTGCTCGACGGCGAGGCCCATGCGCCCAACAGCCTGGGACCGAATGCCATCGCCCATGTCGATGTCCAGCGCCGCTATGCGCAGGAAGAGCTCAACCTGCCGGTCTGGGGCATGTCGCCCAGCGCCAACCCGGATGGCGGCTATGGCGAATACGGCGTTGCCATCCTCGGCGTGAAGGGCTATTCGGAGGCTGTGGTCACCCCGCATGCCTCGGGCCTTGCCGCCATGGCGCGCCCGGCGGAGGCCGCCCGGAACCTGCGCCAGCTGGCCCGGCGCTACGCGGTCTATGGACCATTCGGCTTCTACGACGCGGTCAACCCGACCACCGGCAAGGTCGCCTACAAGTACCTCGCGCTGGATCAGGGGATGATGTTCCTGGGTCTTGCCAACCACCTGCGCCCCCATCTGATCCAGCGCTATTTCGCGGCCGACCCCATCATCCGCCGCGCCCTGCCCCTGCTGGGCGCGGAAGATTTCTTTCAGTGAGGAAGGCCATGGCCGAGGTGGTATTCGACAAGGTTCGCAAGGTCTATCCGGGCAGTCAGCAGGCGACCATCGACGGCCTCGACCTGAGCGCGAAGGATGGCGAGCTGCTGGTCATGGTCGGCCCCTCCGGCTGCGGCAAGTCCACCGTGCTGCGCATGCTGGCCGGGCTGGAGGACATCAGCGCGGGCGAGCTGCGCATCGGCGGACGGCGGGTCAACGAGCTCGCGCCCAAGGCGCGCGACGTGGCCATGGTGTTCCAGGACTACGCGCTCTACCCGCACATGAGCGTGCGCGAGAACCTCGCCTTCCCGCTGAAGATGCGCCGCATGCCGGCCGCCGAGCAGGCGAGGAAGATCGCCTGGGCGGCGGACATGCTGCACCTCGGCGACCTGCTCGAACGCAAGCCCGCCCAGCTCTCCGGCGGCCAGCGCCAGCGCGTCGCGATGGGCCGGGCGCTGGTGCGCGAGGCCTCCGTGTTCCTGCTCGACGAGCCGCTCTCCAACCTCGACGCCAAGCTGCGGGTGCAGGTGCGCGCCGAGATCGCCGAGCTGCAGCGCGCCCTCGGCGCCACCATGCTCTACGTGACCCACGACCAGACCGAGGCCATGACCCTCGGTCATCGCGTCGCGGTGTTCAACGCCGGCCGGCTGCAGCAGGTCGCCCCGCCGCGCGAGCTGTACGAGCGCCCCGCCAACACCTTCGTCGCGGGCTTCATCGGCCAGCCGCCGATGAACCTGATCCCGGCCCATGGACTCCCCTCGCCCCTCGCGGGAGAGGGGCCGGGGGAGAGGGGGACATGCGTCACCCTCGGCATCCGCCCCGAGAACCTGCGCCTCGCCCAGGCCAACGAGACCGGCCTGCCCGCCACCGTCGACATGGCCGAATTCCTGGGGCATGAAACGCTGCTGCACGCGCATCTCGAAGGCATGGGCACGCCCATCATCGTGCGCATGGCCGGTCTGCACGACTTTCCCCATGGCGCGCCCCTCACGCTCGCCGTCGAGGGCCCGCCCCACCTGTTCGATGCCGCGGGCCTGGCCCTCAACTGACGCCTGCCCGGCTATGGACTAACCTCGGGTAAACCCCCATCCCGAGGTACACCATGACATCACGCAGCGAAAAGGGCGGCGGCGTCTTCACCGGCATCAAGCTGCTGCTGTGCGAGAACCCCCTGCCGCCGATCGACGAGGCCATCGCCGCGGCGCAGGCGGAAGTACCGCGCAGCAACTACTACACCGAGGCCTGGTCCGCCCCGCTGCGCCGCCTGATCGGCGCGCAACTCGGGGTGCCCGAGCGCCTGATCCACATCAACGCGGGCTCCGAACTGATCCTGCGCCAGCTGTTCGACCGCTTCGGCCAGCAGGTCCACCTGCTGACACCGACCTATGTGCTGTTTCCCGAGATCGCGCGCCACTACACGGAGACGCGCCTCTCGCCCGAGCGCGGGTTCGCCTTCGATCTGGCCGATCTCGTCATCCCGCCGGGCACCACCCTCGCGGTGATCGTCAATCCGAACAACCCCAACGGCGGCGTGTTCGACATGTCGCCGCTGCCGGACCTGCTGCGCCGCCACCCGGACACCCTGTTCCTGGTCGACGAGGCCTTCATCGGCCTGGCGGGCCAGTCGGTCGCGCAGCGGGTGCCCGATCACCCCAACCTGCTGGTGACCCGCACCCTCTCCAAGGCCCACAGCCTCGCGGGCTTCCGCGTCGGCTACGCGATCCTGCCCGAGTCCATCGCCGACGACCTCAACACGCACAACGACGCCTACCCGCTGGCCCGCCCGAGCGAGGCGGCGGCCATCGCCACCCTGCTGCACGAGGACCACATCCATGCCCGGGTGAAGGACCTGCGCGCATGGACCGAGGCGCTCGCCGCCGAGCTGCGCGCCCTGGGCGTGCGCACCTACCCGACCGCGACCTACTTCTTCCTCGCCGACTTCGCCCCCTTTGACGCGGGCGAACTGGCCAACAAGTTGAAGGCGCAGGACATCCTGCTCAAGCCGCTCAACGACCCCGCGCTCGGCCCAGGCTTCATGCGCGTCACCACCGCCCTGCCGGAGGACAACGCCCGCTTCATGGCTGCCCTGCGCCCGCTGCTCGCCCCGACATAGAGCCTGTAGGTGCGAATTCATTCGCACAAGCATGTCGTGCGAATGAATTCGCACCTACGCCTCACGCAATCCTGCCCTCTCCCCGCGTGCGGGAAGGGCTGGGGAGGGGAACGCGTCAACCGCGATCCCTATGGCTCGAATACCCTCAACATGGCGATAATGCGCCATCCGTCCCGCGCCGCAGGAGGCCCTCGTGAGCACGCGCTTTCCATCCGACTTCACCTGGGGTGTCGCCACCTCCGCCTATCAGATCGAAGGCTCGCCGCTGGCCGATGGCGCCGGACCGAGCAACTGGCACCGCTTCGCCCATGAGCCGGGGCGCATCCTCAATGGCGACCACGGCGACCTGGCCTGCGACCACTACCACCGCTTCAAGGACGACGTGGCGCTGATCAAGCGACTGGGCGTGGACGCCTACCGCTTCAGCTTCAACTGGGCGCGCATCCAGCCCGAGGGGCGCGGCAAGGTCAACGCCAGGGGCCTCGACTTCTACAAGCGGCTGGTGGACGCGCTGCTGGCCCAGGGCATCCAGCCCTTCGCCACCCTGCACCACTGGGACCTGCCCGCCGCGCTGGAGGATGCCGGCGGCTGGCTGAACCGCGACACGGCCCTGCGCTTCGCCGACTTCACCGAGATCATGGTCGGCGCGCTGGACGGCCAGGTGCAGGACTGGTGCACCCTCAACGAGCCCTGGGTGATCATGCACGAGGGCCATGTCGCCGGCGCCCACCCGCCCGGCCTGCGCAACCTCGCGCTGGCGCCGACCGTCGCCCACAACCTGCTGCGCGCCCATGCCGAGGGCGTGCGCGCCTACCGCGCCAACGGCCGCCACCGCATCGGGCTGGTGGTCAACATCGAACCCAAGTACGCCGCAAGCGACGATGCCAGAAATCATGCCATGGACCACGCCGCGCGCATCCGCGCGGAAGGGTACATGAACCGCCTGTTCGTCGATCCGGTGTTCCGGGGGGAGTGGCCGGAGGAGCTGATCGAGGCCATGGGCGGACCCGAGGGCGAGGCCTGGCGTGAAGTGCTGTCCGAATCGACCGCCCCGCTGCGCGAACCGATCGACTGGCTGGGGGTGAACTACTACAGCCGCGCCGTGGTGCGCCACAGGGCCGGCGGCTTCCTCGACACCGAGACGGTGCGCCAGCCCAACCCGCATACCGCGATGGGCTGGGAGGTCTACCCGCCGGGCCTGACCGACACGCTGGTCTGGCTGCATGAGCGCACCGGCGGCATCCCGCTGTACGTGACCGAGAACGGCGCGGCCTTTGACGATCCGCCCGTGGTCGAGGGCCGCCTGCACGATCAGCCGCGCATGGACTACCTGCGCACCCACCTGCAAGCCGCCTCGAACGCCATCGAACGGGGCGTGAACCTGCGCGGCTACTTCGCCTGGTCACTGCTGGACAATTTCGAGTGGAGCTTCGGCTACTCCAGGCGCTTCGGTCTGGTGCATGTGGACCCGGCCACCCAGACGCGCACGCCCAAGGACAGCGCGAGGCTGTTCGCCGAGGTCGTGGCCACGAACGGCGAATGCCTGGAAGACTGAGGGCCTGGTGGCGCCGGCGCATCCTTGAGCGCCACCCCATCGGGGACGCCGACTGGTCGGCGGCCCTGGCCGGCGCGCTCATCCTGCGACGACTCGCCGCGCCCGAGCTTGAACGGCTGCGCGAGCGCGCCACCCTGTTCCTGCACCGCACGCCCTTCAGCCCCGTCGATGGCTTCGCGCTGACGCCCGCGATGAAGGCCCGCATCGCCGCGCTGGCCTGCCTGCCGGCCCTGCGCCTGCCCGAGGACGCGCTGGACGCTATCCGCACGGTCATCGTCTATCCCGATGCCTTCGTGCCGGAGATCGAGGAGATGGACGAGGCCGGTGTGGTGCACCGCCGTCGCGAGGTACGCGGCGGCGAGTCCTGGGGTCATGGCGCCATCGTGCTGGCATGGACGGACGTGGAGGCCTCGGGGCATGGCGAGGGCTACAACGTGGTCATCCACGAGATCGCGCATGTGCTGGACATGGGCAACGGCGTGCCGAACGGCTTCCCGCCGCTGCCGCCAGGCATGCGCGCCGAGGCATGGACGGCCGCCTTCAGCGCGGCCTTCGCGGACCTGAACCGCCGCCTCGACCGGCACGAGGAGGCGCCCATCGACCCCTACGCCGCCGAGGCCCCGGAGGAATTCTTCGCGGTGACCAGCGAGCTGTACTTCGAGCAGCCCGAGACCCTGCACGCCGCCTATCCGGCGGTGTCCGACCTGCTGGGCCGCTTCTATGGCGGCCCGCTCAGCGCTGCTGCATCAGCCCCCTGAGCATCTGCTGCATCTGCGGGTCGTTCATGTCGGGGAGACCGTTCGGCAGACCGGGCAGGGCCATCGCGCCGGGCTTTTTCGGCAGGACGAAGCGTTCGGCGGGCAGCGCGGCCTCGTCCACGCGCAGCAGGCGCATGCCGCCGCCGTTCGTCTCCATCGCGCTCAGCACGCCCTTGCCGCGAAGCGCGGGCGCGTCGCGCAACTGGCGATAGGCGAGCGAGGCCTGCGCATCGCCGAAGGCCCTCTCCATGCGATCACCCAGCTGTTCCATCGCGCGTCCGAGCTGGCGCGCGCGGGGATCGGCGGAGAGCACGACCTCGCCCGCGTGCCGGCCTTCCGTCCAGCGCCAGACCTCGCCCTTGATGCCCGCGACCGTCTCGCTGCGCCCGGCGGCCTCGACCTTCGGCGCCTTCTGCATGGCCTGCCTGGCCTGCGGGGTCATGAAGGCGCCGGCCACCGCCCCCATCATGTCCATGTCCATCACCTCGCCCTGCGGGGTGACC
Organism: Halothiobacillaceae bacterium; assembly: GCA_006212015.1. GTDB lineage: Bacteria > Pseudomonadota > Gammaproteobacteria > Halothiobacillales > Halothiobacillaceae > Thiofaba. The sequence goes on along the minus strand of SDAY01000007.1, from coordinate 12,475 downwards.
ATGTACAGCTTGCCACTGATGAGCAGGGTCGAGCCGGATTGCCCCGGCCCGCCGGCACCCTGCATGTCGTAGCGGATGCGCTGCTCGTCCTTCATCTGAATGGTCAGGGTGCCGGCATCCTTCCGGTGTTCGTCAATCAACTGATAGACACCCGTCATGTCAGCCATGGCGCTTGCGGGAAGGGCAAGCGCCAGCAGCGCAATCCATCGATTCATGGAAGATTCTCGTTCTCTTGGTGTATGGGCGACGTTGGCCGGAAAAATCGCGGCTTTTGCCTCGGACAATGCTTCAAGACTTTCATTCCATCACCTGACTCATGAGAGCGGTGATCCGTTCCATGACATATACATGCCACAAGGCCACGGCATGATTCACGCTTGAGCGGGGGCCTGTTCGAGGCTGTACAATTCGCTGATACATCTGCGCCCAACCGCAGTTTTCATTTATTTCGCCGGCAAGGGTCGTCCATGAGATTTCGCTTCCCCATCGTCATCATCGACGAAGACTTCCGCTCCGAGAACGCGAGCGGTTTTGGCATCCGCGCCCTGGCCAAGGCCATCGAGGGCGAAGGCGTCGAGGTCATGGGCGTCACCAGCTATGGCGATCTTTCGACCTTCGCCCAGCAGCAGAGCCGGGCCTCCGCCTTCATCCTCTCCATCGACGATGAGGAGTTCAATTCCGGCGTGCCGGAGGAAGAACTGCACGTGGTGCGCCAGCTGCGCAGCTTCGTCGAGGAGATCCGCTTCCGCAACGCGGACATCCCGATCTTCCTCTACGGCGAGACCCGCACCTCCAGCCACATCCCGAACGATGTGCTCAAGGAGCTGCACGGCTTCATCCACATGTTCGAGGACACGCCGGAGTTCGTGGCGCGCCACATCATCCGCGAGTCCAAGGCCTATCTGGACACCCTCGCCCCGCCCTTCTTCCGCGCCCTGACCGGCTACGCGGCGGACGGCTCCTATTCCTGGCACTGCCCCGGCCATTCCGGCGGCGTGGCCTTCCTCAAGAGCCCGGTGGGCCAGATGTTCCACCAGTTCTTCGGCGAGAACCTGCTGCGCGCCGACGTGTGCAACGCGGTCGAGGAGCTCGGCCAGCTGCTCGACCATACCGGCCCGGTCGCCGCCTCCGAGCGCAACGCCGCCCGCATCTTCCATGCCGACCACCTGTACTTCGTCACCAACGGCACCAGCACCTCGAACAAGATGGTCTGGCACAGCGTGGTGTCGCCGGGCGACATCGTGGTGGTGGACCGCAACTGCCACAAGTCGATCCTGCACGCGATCGTCATGACCGGCGCGATCCCGGTGTTCCTCACGCCGACCCGCAATCACTTCGGCATCATCGGCCCGATCCCGCTGGAGGAATTCGCGCCCGAGAACATCCAGAAGAAGATCGAGGCCCATCCGTTCGCCCGCCATGTGGCCAACAAGAAGCCGCGCATCCTGACCATCACCCAGTCGACCTACGACGGCGTGCTCTACAACGTCGAGACGATCAAGGAGTTGCTGGACGGCAAGATCGAGACCCTGCACTTCGACGAGGCCTGGCTGCCGCACGCAGCCTTCCACGACTTCTACGGCGACTACCACGCCATCGGCGAGGGTCGCCCGCGCTGCAAGGACTCCCTGGTCTACTCCACCCAGTCCACCCACAAGCTGCTGGCGGGCCTGTCGCAGGCCTCGCAGATCCTGGTGCAGGACTGCGAGAACGAGAAGTTCGACCGCGACATCTTCAACGAGTCATACCTCATGCACTCGTCCACCTCGCCGCAGTACGCCATCATCGCCTCCTGCGACGTGGCGGCGGCCATGATGGAGCCGCCGGGCGGCACCGCGCTGGTCGACGAGTCGCTGATGGAGGCGCTCAATTTCCGCCGCGCCATGCGCAAGGTGGACGCGGAGTGGGGCGCGGGCTGGTGGTTCAAGGTCTGGGGTCCGGACGAGCTGCCGGCCGAGGGCATCGGCGGTCGGGACGACTGGATGGTCAAGAAGGGCGACCGCTGGCACGGCTTCGGCCCGCTGGTCGAGGGCTTCAACATGCTCGACCCGATCAAGGCGACCGTCATCACCCCGGGCCTGGACATGGAGGGCGATTTCGCCGACTGGGGCATCCCGGCGGGCATCGTCAACAAGTACCTCGCCGAGCATGGCGTGGTGGTGGAGAAGACCGGCCTCTACAGCTTCTTCATCATGTTCACCATCGGCATCACCAAGGGCCGCTGGAACAGCCTGGTCACCGCCCTGCAGCAGTTCAAGGACGACTACGACAAGAACCAGCCGCTCTGGCGCATCCTGCCCAAGTTCATCACCAAGCATCCCACCTACGAGCGCATGGGCCTGAAGGACCTGTGCGACAAGCTGCACGGCATGTACAAGGAATACGATGTCGCGCGCCTGACCACCGAGATGTACCTCTCGGACATCGTGCCCGCCATGCGTCCGGCCGATGCCTGGGCCAAGATGGCGCACCGCCAGATCGAGCGCGTGCCCATCGACGAGCTGGAAGGCCGGATCACCGCGAGCCTGGTGACCCCCTACCCGCCGGGCATCCCGCTGCTCATCCCGGGGGAGCGCTTCAACAAGACCATCGTGGACTACCTGAAGTTCACCCGCGAGTTCAACAAGCAGCTGCCGGGCTTCGAGACCGATGTCCACGGCCTGGTCGCCGAGGATGTCGACGGCAGGATCGTCTACCACATCGACTGCGTGAAGGACTGAATGACGCGGGGGCTTCGGCCCCCGTTTCATTGCCGCCACATCGCGGGCAACAAAAAAGGAGGCCAGGCCTCCTTTTTTAGCTTCGTCAGATGACGTGATTACTGAGAGATGTGCGGGCGGGTTCCGCGAATCTCGCGAATCCAGCGAAGACGCTCGGCGCCCTCGATGAGCTCGTTCTGCAGACGGAAATAATCCACCTCAGCCGACGCGGGGATCGCGCCCTTCGTTTCAAGCGCCTTGAGACGCGCCTCTTCGGTCGCCAGCTCCACGGCGGCGGCATCTTCCTCGCGGAGAGCGCTGTCAGCGAGAATGGTGATCTGAAGAGGCTGGACCTCGATCACGCCACCAGACACGAAGTAGTGGCTGGTCTTGCCCTGTTCATCGGTGATGCGAACTTCACCGGGTTTCAGGGAGGCAAGCAACTGGGTGTGGCCTGGCGTGATGCCCACTTCACCCATCGTGGTGGGGGCGACCACAAAGGTCGCCTGGCCACTCATGACGGGCTTGTCGGCACTCACGATATCCACATGGATGGTCATGGCCATGACAGCCTCCTGTTACTTGGCCTTCGCGGCAATCTTGGCGGCCTTTTCGACCGCTTCATCAATACCGCCGACCATGTAGAACGCCTGCTCGGGCAGGTGGTCGAACTCGCCGTCCATCAGTCCCTTGAAGCCACGCAGGGTGTCCTTCAGGCCCACGAAGCGACCCGGAGCGCCGGTGAACACTTCGGCGACGAAGAACGGCTGCGACATGAAGCGCTGGATCTTGCGCGCGCGGGCCACGGCCAGCTTGTCGTCTTCGGACAGCTCGTCCATGCCCAGGATCGCGATGATGTCCTTCAGCTCCTTGTAACGCTGCAGGGTCTTCTGCACGCCACGGGCGATCTTGTAGTGCTCGTCGCCGATGACCAGCGGGTCCAGCTGACGGCTGGTGGAGTCGAGCGGATCGATCGCCGGGTAGATACCCAGGGCGGCGATGTCGCGGGACAGAACCACGGTCGCGTCGAGGTGGGAGAAGGTGGTCGCCGGAGACGGGTCGGTCAGGTCGTCCGCAGGGACGTAAACGGCCTGCACGGAGGTGATGGAACCGGTCTTGGTGGAGGTGATGCGCTCCTGCAGGACGCCCATCTCTTCCGCCAGGGTCGGCTGATAACCCACTGCGGACGGCATGCGGCCGAGCAGTGCGGATACTTCGGTACCGGCCAGGGTGTAACGGTAGATGTTGTCGATGAACATCAGCACGTCACGGCCTTCGTCACGGAAGTATTCGGCCATGGTCAGACCGGTCAGCGCGACGCGCAGACGGTTGCCGGGCGGCTCGTTCATCTGGCCATAGACCAGGGAAACCTTGTCCAGAACGCCGCCTTCGCTCATCTCGTGGTAGAAGTCGTTACCCTCACGAGTACGCTCACCCACGCCGGCGAATACGGAGTAACCGCTGTGCTCGACCGCGATGTTGCGGATCAGCTCCATCATGTTCACGGTCTTGCCCACGCCGGCACCGCCGAACAGACCGACCTTGCCGCCCTTGGCGAATGGAACCAGCAGGTCGATGACCTTGATGCCGGTTTCCAGCAGTTCGGTGCTGGAGGCCTGCTCGTCGAATGCCGGCGGCTTGCGGTGAATGGCCATGCGCTCTTCGCATGCCACCGGACCCGCGTGGTCGATCGGCTCGCCAAGGACGTCCATGATGCGACCCAGGGTGCCCTTGCCGACCGGCACGGAGATCGGGGCGCCCGTGTTGGACACCACCAGACCACGGCGGAGGCCTTCAGACGAGCCGAGGGCAATGGTACGCACCACGCCGTCGCCAATCTGCTGCTGAACTTCGAGGGTCAGACCAGTGCTGTCGACCTTCAGTGCATCGTAAACCTTCGGCACGGCATCACGTGGAAACTCCACGTCAATGACCGCACCGATGATTTCGAGAATCTTGCCAGAACTCATGTTCGGTTCCTCATCAATACGTAAGAATTCAAACCTTAGCCGACCGCGGCCGCACCACTGACGATTTCGGCAATTTCTTGCGTGATCGCCGCTTGACGCGCCTTGTTGTATTTCAGCTTAAGGCTGCGGATCAGATCACCGGCGTTGTCGGAAGCATTCTTCATGGCGATGCGACGCGCCGCCATTTCACAGGCAACGTTTTCGATGGTCGCCTGATGCACGCTTGCAGCGACATAACGCTTGAGCAGCAGATCCAGAACGTCCTTCGACTCGGGCTCGTAAAGATAGTCCCAGCGATGCTGCAACTCGGTCAGGTCCACGGGCATCAGCGGAAGGATCCGCTCGATGTCCGGCTTCTGGGCCATGCTGTTGACGAACTCGTTGCGCGCAACCCAGATCTCGTCCAGGTTACCCGCATCGTAGGCGTCGAGCATGATCCTGACCGCGCCCTGGACCTTCACGAACTTGGGTCGATCGCCGAGCCCCGTGATCTCGGCCACGGGATTGAGGGCACCGCGCTTGACGAAGGCCACACCCTTGGTGCCGACGGCACAGACATCGATCTCGATGTTCTTGTCCGCCCAGCCCTTCATGGCGTTGATGGCCTGCCTGAACAGGTTCACGTTCAGGCCGCCACACAGGCCGCGGTCGGTGGTCACAAGGATCAACCCCACGCGCTTCACCGGGCGCTCCACCATGAAGGGATGGCGGTATTCCGGATGGGCGTTGCTGAGGTTGGCGATCACGCCCCGGATCTTGTCCAGATACGGGCGTGTCGCCTCCATGTTTTCCTGGGCCTTGCGCATCTTGCTCGCCGCGACCATTTCCATGGCCTTGGTGATCTTACGCGTGTTCTGAATGCTCTTGATCTGCGTACGGATCTCTTTTGCGCCGGCCATGACAGTCCCCTTTTACCAGACGCCGTTGGCTTTGAAGGCCTCGAGGGTCTTCTTCAGGCCAGCGGAGATGTCGTCGTTGAGGTTACCGTCATTGCCGATCGCATCCATCATGTCCTTCGCATTGCTGTTCGCATAGGCATGCAGGGCGGCCTCGAAGGAACCGATTTTATCGACCGGGATATCGTCCAGGTAACCCTCGTTGGCCGCGTACAGCGACAGGGCCATCTCGCCGACGGAGAGCGGCTTGTACTGGTTCTGCTTCATCAGCTCGGTGACGCGCTTGCCGCGCTCAAGCTGACGACGGGTCGCTTCGTCCAGGTCGGAGGCGAACTGCGAGAACGCAGCCAGCTCGCGGTACTGGGCGAGGTCGGTACGGATGCCGCCGGAGAACTTCTTGACGATCTTGGTCTGGGCCGCACCACCCACGCGGGATACGGAGATACCCGGGTTGATCGCGGGACGCAGGCCGGCGTTGAACAGATCGGTTTCCAGGAAGATCTGACCGTCGGTGATGGAGATCACGTTGGTCGGAACGAACGCGGAAACGTCACCGCCCTGGGTCTCGATGATCGGCAGCGCGGTCAGCGAGCCGGTCTTGCCCTTCACTTCGCCCTTGGTGAACTGCTCGACATAGTCGGCGTTGACGCGGGATGCGCGCTCAAGCAGACGGCTGTGGAGATAGAACACGTCGCCCGGATAGGCTTCGCGGCCCGGCGGACGGCGCAGCAGCAGGGAGATCTGACGGTAGGCCCAGGCCTGCTTGGTCAGGTCGTCATACACGATCAGGGCGTCCATGCCGCGGTCGCGGAAGTACTCGCCCATGGTGCAGCCCGCGTAGGCCGCGAGGTACTGCATGGAGGCCGGGTCGGAGGCGCCCGCGGCAACCACGATGGTGTACTCCATCGCGCCGGTCTCTTCCAGCTTGCGCACGATGTTGGAGATCGTGGACGCCTTCTGGCCGATCGCGACATAGACGCAGAATACGCCCTTGCCCTTCTGGTTGATGATCGTGTCGATGGCGACAGCGGTCTTGCCCGTCTGGCGGTCACCGATGATCAGCTCGCGCTGGCCACGGCCAATGGGAACCATCGAATCGAGGGCCTTGATGCCGGTCAGCAGCGGCTGATCGACGCTCTTGCGCTCGATCACGCCCGGGGCGATGACTTCGATCGGGGAGGTCAGGCTGGCGCCGAGCGCGCCCTTGCCGTCCAGCGGACGACCGAGGGTGTCGACCACGCGGCCGAGCAGCTCCTTGCCGATGGGCACCTCGAGGATGCGGCCGGTGCACTTGACCTGGTCACCTTCCTTGAGGTGGCCATAGGCGCCCAGAACGATGGTGCCAACGCTATCGCTCTCGAGGTTCATGGCCACACCGAAGGTGTTGCCCGGGAACTCGACCATCTCACCGAGCATGACGTCGGTCAGGCCGTGGATACGCACGATGCCGTCGCTGACGCTGACGACCGTGCCTACGGTGCGGGCATCCGCACCAACTTCGAAACTTTCAATCCGCTTTTTGATCAGGGAACTGATTTCGGAAGGATTAATCATGGAAATACTCCTTAGCGGACCACAGCGTTAGCCAGGTCCTGCAGGCGACCCCGCATTGAACCGTCGATGACCAAGTCCCCGGCGTACACAACGGCACCGCCAATCAGGGACTCATCAATTTCATTGGCCAGGGTAATGACCTTGCCCAGACGCTTGCCAAGTGCTGAAGCAAGTTGAGCTTGCTGCGCAGCACTGAGCGGCTTGGCGGATACCACACGCACATCCATCCGGCCTTCAGCGGCCCGACGGAGTTCCTCGAACTCTGCCGCGATCAGCGGCAGGGCTGCGAGGCGCGCATTCTCGGCAAGCAGGCGCACGAGGTTTTCACCTTCCGCGCCAAGCTTGCCTTCTGCGACCTTCAGCATGAGTTCAGCCAGCTTGTCGCGGCTGATCGACGGGGACGCAATCATGCGCCCCATGTCGGCATCAGCAGCAACTGCCGCCAAAAAAGCCAGCATCTCGGACCACTTGGCCTGCTGACCCTTTGCCCCTGCCACCTCGAAGATGGCGCGGGCATAGGCGCGGGCGGCTTTTGCGATCTCGGACATGGTGCCCCCTTAGACGCGAGCCACGAGGTCGGCGAGCGACGCTTCGTGTGCTTTGGCGTCCACTTCGCGCTTCAGGATGCGCTCGGCACCAGTCACCGCGAGCACGGCAACCTGCTTGGCGAGTTCCTGCTTGGCGCGCTCGACTTCGCGATTGATCTCGGCCTGCGCTCCGGTAAGGATGCGCTCGGCTTCGGTCTTCGCGTTGTTGCGGGCTTCGTCAATGATCTCGTTGCTGCGACCGTTGGCCTGGGCCAGCATCTCGGTTGCCTTTTCTTTGGCTTCCTTGATGACCTGAACCGCACGCTCCTCGGCCAGCTTGAGCTCGTGCTTGCCGCGCTCGGAAGCGGACAGGCCGTCAGCGATACGCTGACGACGTGCTTCCATCATGGCGGACAGCGGAGCCCACAAAAACTTGTTCACCAGCCAGATCATCGCCACGAAGGCAATCATCTGGGCAATCAGGGTGACCGTAATGTTCACGGTTGCCTACCTCTCTTGGGACACGGGAAAACCACGCGCGAACCCATCGTTCGCACGCAAGGATTCATCGCGTCTTAGCCGCCGACAGCCTGGATGGCAGCCTGGAGAGCGCCCACGAACGGGTTGGCGAACAGGAACCACATGGCGAATGCCAGGATGATGAACGGGAAGGACTCCATCAGACCGGCGAAGATGAACATGTTGACCATCAGCTGCGGACGCATTTCCGGCTGACGTGCAATACCTTCGAGAGTCTTGGAGCAGATCAGGCCCCAGCCAATTGCAGAGCCCAGGCCTGCGGCAGCAAGAATCACGCCCACGCCTACTGCGGTGTAGGCATAAATCATCGCGATCATGTCAGCGTTCATCGTCGGTTCTCCTTACGGATTTTGTTTAAGGTGAAGGGTTGGGAAAGCGGTTGTCATCAGCGACTCAGTGGTCATCTTCGGTAGCGTGAGCCATGCCCAGATAGACAATGGTCAGCACCATGAAGATGAAGGCCTGCAGCGTAATGATCAGGATGTGGAACAGCAGCCAGGCCAGATCAAGCACGACCTGCAGCGGGAACCAGATCAGCAGGGCCGCGCCGATCGTCGCCGCGCCGGAGAGCAGGGCGATGAGCAGGAACACGAGCTCGCCGGCAAACATGTTGCCGAACAGTCGCAGGCCGAGACTGAGGGGCTTGGCCAGCTCTTCGATGGCGGTCATCAAGACGTTGACCGGCACGAAGAGCTTGCCGAAGGGATGGAACAGGAACATCTTCAGGTAGCCCATCGGGCCCTTGACCTTGATGCTGTAGTACACGGTCAGCAGGAACACGACGCCGGCCATCGCCAGGGTGGTATTCAGGTCGGTGGTCGGGACGGCCTTGAAGTATTCCATGCCCGCGCCGTGCAGGATGGCCGGGATCAGATCCACGGGGATCAGGTCCATGAAGTTCATCAGCCAGACCCATACCAGCACGGTAAGGGCGAGCGGCGCGATGACCATGTTGTCACGGCTGCCGAAGGAGTCCTTGACCTGGCGATCGACGAAATCCAGAACCATCTCGACGAAGTTCTGGAATCCGCTCGGCGCGCCAACCTGAAGGTTGCGCCCGACACGCATGGCCGCAAAAACGATCAACGCACCCAACATGACGCTGACCAGCAAGGTGTCGAGGTTGAGGGTCATGAAACCCTCACCTACCGACCAGTTGGTCAGGTGGTGCTGAATGTACTGGACGCTACCGCCGTCCGAGTTCTCCGCTGCGCTCACGTTGTACTCCCCAAATCCAATGCTTTAAGAAAACTAGCGGCGCGCAACAACCAGGAAACCCAGTTGAGCGAGCACGAATCCTGCGAACAGCGGGAGCGCCGGCAGCTTCAGAAGCCCCATGCCAACGGCAAGTGTGCCGATGAGGAGCAGGAAGCGCACAACCGCACCCACATATAGAACAAGCATGCTGCCCTTCGGGTCGCTTGCGGCACGCTCTTCAGCCTTGCGTACGCCGCGCTTGTGCAACCAGGCCAGCAGCATGCTGACCAGACCACCGTATACCACGGCGAGTCCTTCAATATAATGACCGAGCACACCCCACGTCGCCGCGAGCAGCAGGGTGACCACGAGCTGGCCCACCATCAGCTGGCGGGCCAGAAGTTCAACCTTTGTTCCGGGAGCCATCCTGCAGCCTCAAGAGAAGGTGTGCCTTCTGGTATCCACCGATCACGCCCAGCGCCCCCAGTCCCAACATGAACCATGGGCGCGTATCGAGCCAGCCATCGACCACATAGCCGAGGACGAAGCCGGCGGCGATCATCGAGATGAAGATGTTACCGGCGCCCATGAGCGGCAGGCCCAACGAGGGTTTATTACTCATTTTTGGGAGTCTAACACCGTTTGGTTTTTACCCTCAACCTGCGTGCTGGTCATGAACAACGGCTCAAGTGTCAGCCAGACATGTTCGAGGACACGCTGATGCCCCTCCGCGTTGGGATGGATACCGTCGGCCTGATTGAGATCCGGCTGACCCGCCACCCCCTCCAGCAGGAAGGGGATGAGCAACCCGCCCGGCACGGGCGCGGCATAGATTTTTTCAAATCCGCCCGCGTAGCCCGGCCCATAATTCGGTGGAAGCTTCATGCCCGCCAGGATGGGCCATGCGCCCGCATCGATCACCATGCGCTGCATGGCCTCAATGCTCTGCCGCAAGGACTCCAGCGACAGCCCTCGCAGGCCATCGTTGGCACCGAGCTCGATCAACACCCAGCGCGGACGGTGCCGCACAAGCAAGGCGGGCAGACGGGCACGACCCGATGCGCTCGTTTCCCCGCTGATGCTTGCGTTGACCACGCGCACCTTGATGGCATGGCTTGCCAGGCGCCGCTCCAGCAGCGACGGCCAGGCCCGCTCCCGCGTGACGCCATAACCCGCGCTCAGGCTATCCCCCACAATCAACAGCACATCATCCGCCCAAACGGGTGGCATGATAAGCAGAACCGCCAGCCACAGCGCCGGCCTACCCGGCGCAAGCCTCTTCAAGAACGATTTCATGCAAGCACTCCTGCGCACCCACGGCCTGGGCAAGACCATCATCACGCCCAACGGCCCCCTCAGACTGCTGGAGGATATCAATATCCAGCTGCACCCCGGCGAGCGGGTCGCGCTCGTGGGCGCATCAGGCTCGGGCAAGACGACCCTGCTGAGCCTGCTTGCCGCGCTGGATACCCCCTCGGAAGGCGACATCTGGATGGATGACCAGTCCATCGGGCAACTGTCCGAGGACGAGCGCGCAGCGCTGCGCAGTCGCATGATCGGATTCGTATTTCAGTCCTTCATGCTGCTTCCCGGACTGACCGCGCAGGAGAATGTCGAACTCCCCCTGCGCCTGGCGGGCCGCGATCACCCCGGCACACGCGCCAGGTCGCTGCTCGATGCCGTCGGCCTGACCCATCGCACCAGCCACTATCCCGCACAGCTGTCCGGCGGCGAACAGCAGCGGGTCGCCATCGCCCGCGCCTTTGCCGCCGAGCCCGCCCTTCTGATGGCCGACGAGCCCACGGGCAACCTCGACCAGGACACGGGCGCCCGCATCATCGACCTGCTGTTCGAGCTGAACCGCGAGCGCGGCACGGCCCTGCTGCTGGTCACCCACGACCCGGCGCTCGCCTGTCGCTGCGACCGCCTGCTTCGCCTGGATCACGGACGGTTGATCGAATCATGAATACCGCCGCCCTCTGGTACGCACGCCGGCAGCGTCGGCCGGCCTGGGGCATGATCGCCGCCCTGGCGGTCGGCATCGCGGCCCTCGTGGCGGTCAGCGCCTTTGCCGAACGCGTCAGCCTTGCCCTGGCCCATGGCGCCGCGGAGGCCCTGGGCGGGGACCTGGTCATCATCGCCGACCGCGCGATTCCACCCCACTTCAAGGACGAGGCCGACCGCCTCGGCCTGCGGAGCGCCAGGACCACGCGCTTTCCGAGCATGATCATCGCGGGGGACAAAAGCCGGCTGGTCGAGGTGAAGGCCGTGGGGCCGGATTATCCCCTGCTCGGCCAGCTTCGCGTCAACGACAAGCTTGCCGCCGCGCCCCCGGCCGGTGAGGCCTGGCTGGTGACCGATGCGCTCAACGCCCTCCATCTTGCCGAAGGCGACCGTTTCAACCTTGGCCAGATCACCCTGCGCGTGGCCGGCCGCCTTGATCAGGAGCCGGATCTTTCGCCGGGCTTCTTCGCCATCGGACCACGCGTGATGATTGCCGAGGCCGACCTGCCCGCCAGCGGCCTGCTGGGTTTTGGCAGCCGCGCCTCCCATCGCCTCCACCTCGGCGGCAAGCCCGAGGCCCTGGCGGCGTTTGCGGACTACGCGCGACTGCACCCCGAGCGCGGCTTGCGGATCGAGGGTCTGCATGACACCCGACCTGAATTGCGCGATGCGCTCGAGCGCGCCGAGGGCCTGCTGCGGGTCAGCGGGCTGATCGCCCTGCTGCTGGCGGGACTGGCCGTCGCCATCGGCATGCAGGACCGGCTTCGCGCGCAGCTCGATGCGGCCGCCGCCCTGCGCGCCCTCGGCGCCTCCGGCCGCTTCATCGCCGCCGGGGCACTGCTCTCCCTCCTGCCGACCGCCATCCTCGGCAGCCTGCTGGGTGTCGCCATCGGCTATGCCATGCAACCGCTCCTGCCCCTCGTCCTGCACGACCTGATCCCCGACGATCTTCCGCCCGCCAGCCTCACGCCCGCCTGGCTTGGGCTGCTGGCCGGACCGGTGATGACGCTCGCCTTCACCCTGCCCGCCGTGCTGCGGCTGCAGGCCACCCCGGTGATGCGCATCCTGCGCCGCCATCTGGAGCCGCC
>SDAY01000189.1 GCA_006212015.1 Halothiobacillaceae bacterium | reverse complement strand
GGAAACCAGCTGATCGTGGCCAATGTCGAAGACGCCAGCACCCTGCAGCTTGTACTCGGTGACGGCGCCGACTTCGTTCAAGGCAACTTCATCCAGCCGCCGGTGGAACGGCTGGACTTTGACTTCGGCGCCTTCTGACAGGCCCGTGCTAGACTTCTTCAGGAGCCTGTTTGACTGGAAGGAGTGCTGCTATTAACCTGCCCCCCCCAACAGCACCTCAGCAAGAAGGAACACGTTGGCATGCGCTGAGCACCGAAGAAACCCTCGATCGCCTCGGCAGCTCCCTGGCCAGTGGGCTTGCTCGGGAAGTCGCCCGCGAGCGGCTTGAGCAAACCGGCCCCAATTGCCTCCCCTCCGCTCCACGGCGTGGCACCCTGACACGCCTGTTTCTGCAGTTTCACAACCCCCTGATCTACGTCCTGCTCGCAGCGGGGCTGGTCACCCTCGCCCTCCAGCATTACACCGACGCGAGCGTGATCCTCGCAGTCGTCATCATCAATGCCATCATCGGCTTCATTCAGGAAGGCAAGGCTGAGCAGGCGCTGGAAGCCGTGCGCAACATGCTTGCAAGCCGCGCCACCGTGGTACGCGGGGGCGAGAGGCTGGAGATCGATGCCATCGAACTGGTGCCCGGGGATATCGTGCTGCTTGAATCGGGGGGGCGTGTACCGGCCGACCTCAGGCTGTTGAAGGTCAAGAACCTCCGCCTGAACGAAGCCCCACTGACTGGCGAATCCGTCCCGGTCGAGAAAACGAACGAACCACTCGCCCACTTCGCCGCTATCGGTGATCGGACCAACATGGCTCACTCCGGCTGTGTGGTGACCTATGGCCAGGCCACAGGCGTGGTGATCGCCACCGGCGCCGCCAGCGAGATCGGCCGCATCGGCACACTGGTTGCAGGGGTGGAAAGCCTCGCTACCCCACTCGCGCGCCGGCTCGACCAGTTCGCCCGTCAGATCACCCTGTTCATCCTGATCCTCGGCGTCCTGACCTTCCTTTATGGTCATTTCGTCGGCGGCATGCCGATGCTCGAGATCTTCCTCGCTGTTGTCGGGCTTGCGGTCGCGGCCATCCCGGAAGGTTTGCCTGCCATCGTCACCATTACACTCTCGATCGGCACCCGCATCATGGCCCAACATCGAGCGCTGGTCCGCCGACTGCCGGCCGTGGAAAGCCTCGGCTCCATCACGGTGATCTGCACGGACAAGACCGGAACCCTAACCCGCAACGAGATGACAGTCGTCAACGTGATGCTCCCGGAGGGTGACATCGCTGTCAGCGGTGTGGGCTACGCCCCGGAAGGTGGCTTTCACATAGACAAAACCACCTTGTCACCTAGTGCTTCCTCGCCTCTCATGGCCTTGGCGCGCTGCAGCCTCCTGTGCAATGACGCCCGCCTTTATCACACACCTGAAGATGGATGGATCCTCAGCGGCGACCCTACCGAGGGTGCCCTCCTCACCTTCGCGCTCAAGGCGGGTCTGGATCCGGACGATGAGCGAGCCAATGCCCCGCGCAGGGATGAGATCCCGTTCGAGTCGGACCACCGTTTCATGGCCACCCTGCATCATGATCATGAAGGGCACGCGTTCATCCTGCTCAAGGGGGCGCCGGAGAAGGTGCTCCAGCTATGCACCGAGGAAGCCTCCGGCCAAGGGCTCGATCACACGCGCTTGGAACAGCGCATCGAGGATGCCGCGCGCCAGGGCCAGCGCATCCTCGCCCTGGCACGCTGCGATGCACCGCCCGCGAGCACATCACTGAACATCGGCGACATGCTGCCGTGCTTCACCCTCCTTGGGCTCGTCGGCATGATCGACCCGGCACGACCCGAAGCGATTGATGCCGTCGAGGAATGCAAGCGCGCGGGCATCCGAGTGATCATGATCACCGGAGACCATGCCGCGACGGCCGCTGCCGTCGGCCGGACCCTGAGCATGCAGGCGGACAAGCCGCTCACCGGCGACGAAATAGACACCCTCGACGAAGCCGGGCTTGCTCAGCGCCTGCGGGAAACGGAGGTGGTGGCCCGGGCAAGTCCCGAACACAAATTGCGGCTGGTGACCGCGCTACAGACCCAGGGCGAACTCGTAGCCATGACCGGCGACGGCGTCAACGACGCACCCGCGCTGAAGGCCGCCGATATCGGCGTGGCAATGGGTCTGCGCGGCACGGACGCGGCGCGGGAGGCATCCGCCCTGGTCTTGACCGACGACAACTTCGCCACCATCACCCGTGCCGTGCGGCAAGGCCGCACGGTCTTCGACAACATCAAGAAGTCGCTGCTGTTCATCCTTCCCACCAATGGCGGGGAATCCGGAGTCATCCTGCTCGCCATCTTCGCCGGACTGGCGCTCCCCATCACCGCGGGGCAGATCCTCTGGATCAATATGGTGACCACAATCACCCTCGCCCTCGCCCTCGCCTTCGAACCCGCCGAGGGGGGCGTGATGAAGCGCCCGCCGCGCCCCCCCAGCGAACCCATCGTCACCCGCCTGCTGCTGGCACGCATCATCTACGTCAGCCTGCTGATGCTAGCCGTGACCTTCATCGTCTATGAATGGGAGCTCGCGCGAGGCAACAGCATCGAGACCGCACGCACAGCGGTGGTCAACATGCTGGTCATGGGAGAACTGGTCTACCTGCTCAACGCGCGCCGCTTCACCGCAAGCGGCCTGACCATGGAAACCCTTTACGGAAATCGGGTTGCATTCTGGAGTTCTGTGATCCTGATCGTCCTGCAGCTGCTCTTCACCTACACGCCCCCCATGCAGGAACTCTTTCACACCACCGCACTGGACATGCTCTCCTGGCTACTTATCATCGGCCTGGCCCTGACCAAGTTTCTGGCCGTGGAGGCGGAGAAATGGCTGCTCCGTCACCTGGGCATCCAGCGCATGTAGACCCGCCATGCCCAGGCAGCTGCGCGAACACCATCCTGAGGCGTCACCCGGGGAGCGCGCCCCATGACACCCCACTTTGCCGGACTCGCGTTGCTGCTTGTCATCACCGCCACGGTAAGGGCCATGGCACTGCGGTTGCGCCAGCCCCTGCTGATTGCATACATCATCGTGGGGATCGTGGTCGGACCCACCAGGTTTGAGCTGGTCCGGGCGCATGACGAGATC
>SDAY01000188.1 GCA_006212015.1 Halothiobacillaceae bacterium | reverse complement strand
GCGCCGCGATCTGGAACGGGGCCGACGCATGACCCTGCGCCTTGTCCTTCTGGGCGCGGGCCTGGCCCTCCTCGCCCTCGGCATGACTGGTCTGGGCAACATCTAGCAACCCGGATCGCCCATGCCCATGATTGCCCCATGGACATGACTTGCCCTATCCTTCCCGGCTACCCTCCACTCCTCTCACAGCGGTGAAGGACATGCACGCACTCCTCCGGCGCTGGCACGGCACCAGCCTGCGCACCCAGCTTCTCGTCAGCCTCACGCTCGCGGCCGCCCTGCTGCTGCTCATCCTCGCCTGGTGGACCAGCAGCCAGGGCCGCGCCGTGGTCGAGCGTTGCCGTGGGCTGCTGCTGCAGAACAGCGCGAGCCACCTGGCCGACAAGATGAGCGCGGGCCTGCAACAGCGCTCCCGCGAGATCGGCCTGATCGCAAGCCTTCCCCAGCTTCGGGACCCCGACGCCCCCGCGGCGGACAAGCGCCGGCTGCTCGACGAGCTCAAGCGCGCCTATCCGCTCTATGCCTGGATCGGCCTGACCGATCTTCAGGGCACCATCATCGCGGGCAGCGAGGGCCTGCTCGAGGGCAAGACGGTGGCCAAGCGCGCCTGGTTCCTCGAAGGCCTGCAGGGACCGCATGTGGGCGACGTGCACGACGCCGTGCTGCTGTCCAAGATCATGCCCAAGCCGCAGCTTGACCCGCTGCCCCTGCGCCTTGCGGACATCTCCGCCCCGGTGCGCGATGCCCAGGGCAAGGTTGTCGGCGTGATCTGCGGCCACCTGAGCTGGGACTGGTCCTACATGGTGCGCGACACCCTGGCGAAGGGCACCGGTTTCGGCCACGGCAACCACATCGACATCTTCGTGCTCAACAAGCTGGGCAACATCCTGGTCGGCACGCCCAATGTTCCGCCCAGCGCCCGCGTACTGGATTTCGAAAGCGTGCAACTGGCCATGCTGGGCGATGCCGGCTCGCGGGTGGAGGTCTGGCCGGACGGCCAGCGCTATGTGACCGCCTACGCCCAGGCCAGGAGCCTGGAGGGTTACCCGGGCGCCGACTGGATCATCCTGGCCCGCGAACCGGTGCAGGAGGCCTACCGGGTCGCCGACCAGCTCAGCCAGGCGATCCTGCTGACCTCCGCGGGCGCCTTCGGTCTCTTCCTGCTGCTGCTCACCCTGCAGGTCCGGCGCGTCACCGCCCCGCTCGAACGCATCGCCGGCCACGCCCAGGCCATCGCGAGCGGCGCCAGCATCCAGTCCCTGCCGGAAGGGTACGGAACGCGCGAGATCGACCGACTGACCGGCGCCCTCAACACCATGCTTGGATCGCTCGACACCCAGCGCACCGAGCTTGAAATGGCCGCCAAGGTGTTCGAACACAGCCACGAGGGCTTCATCATCACCGACGCCCAGACCCGCATCCTGAAGGTCAACCCAGCCTTCGTGCAGATCACGGGATTGCAGCCGCACGAGTGCATCGGCTTACGGCCCTCCTGCCTGCAATCGGGTCGGCATGACGCCGAGTTCTACACCCGGCTCTGGACGAGCGTGCAGAATACCGGTCAATGGAGCGGCGAGATCTGGAACCGGCGCAAGAACGGCCAGGTGTATCCCGAATGGCTGGCCATCAGCGCCGTGTGCGACGGCCAGGGCAAGGTGACGCACTACATCGGCGTGTTCACCGACATCACCGAGCGCAAGGCCCAAGAGGAGCGCATCGCCCACCTCGCCCATCACGACGCGCTCACCGACCTGCCCAACCGCGTGCTGCTGCACGACCGCCTGAGCATCGCCCTGGAGCACTCGCGCGAACGCCGCAGCCGCCTGGCCGTGCTGTTCATCGACCTGGACATGTTCAAGCACATCAACGACACCCTCGGCCACATCCAGGGCGACCAGCTGCTGGTGCAGGTGGCCCAGCGCCTGCGCGACCTCACCCCTTCCATCGACACGGTGGCGCGCATGGGCGGCGACGAGTTCGTCATGCTGATGCGCGGCGAAGCCGGCGATGTCTCGCGCCGGGCGCAGGCCATCCTCAGCGCCCTGCTCGCGCCATTCGAGGTCGCCGGGCGCAGCATCCACATCACCACCAGCATCGGCATCAGCCTCTACCCGGAGGATGCCGACAATCCCGATGACCTGCTGCGCCACGCCGACGTGGCCCTGTACCAGGCCAAGCAGAGCCGTAACGCCTTCCGATTCCATACCGAAAGCATGACGCGCCACGCCGAGGAACGCCTGCGGCTGGAGCAGGCCCTGCGCGAGGCCCTCGAGCAGGAGCAGTTTCAGCTCGCCTACCAGCCGCAGCTGAACTTGCGCGACGGCACGGTGATCGGCGCCGAGGCGCTGATCCGCTGGCGGCATCCCGAACTCGGCCCCATCCCGCCGGGACGCTTCATCCCGCTGGCCGAGGAGATCGGACTCATTCCCGCCATCGGCGAATGGGTGCTGCGCACCGCCTGCCATCAGATGCAGACATGGCGGGAGCGCTACGGAGTGACCTGGCGCGTGGCGGTCAATCTTTCCATCGCCCAGCTGGAGCGCGCGGACTTCGTCAACATGCTCGACGACGCACTGCACGCCAGCGGACTGCCCGTGGAGGCCCTTGAGATCGAGGTCACCGAAAGCATGATGATGACGGACAACCCGATGGTGAGAGGCAATCTCGACAAGATTCGCGGCAAAGGCATCAAGATCGCGCTGGACGATTTCGGCACCGGCTATTCCAACCTCGGCTACCTCGCCGACATGCCGCTGGACATCCTCAAGATCGACAAGCGCTTCGTCGACACCATCACCCAGTCGGGCAAGGGCGACGCCGTGGCGCGCCTGATCATCCAGATGACCGGGGAACTGGGCTTCGCCACCCTCGCGGAAGGGGTGGAGCACGCCGAACAGGCCGAGGCCCTGACCCGCCTGGGCTGCGACTACGTGCAGGGCTACCACTTCGCCCGCCCCCTGCCGCCCGAGGAGATCGAGACGCGCTACCTGGCGACGTCATAGCCATCCATGCGGCGGTGGCCTTGGATGCCCTCCCGCCACGGCCTTCGGCCTCGCGGCTAAAGGCAAGGTCGCTAAAAACATTGCAGGAGCCATGTTGCAAGGCCTTGGCCTTGGCCGAAGGCCAGAAACCATGGATGGTTTCTG
>SDAY01000187.1 GCA_006212015.1 Halothiobacillaceae bacterium | reverse complement strand
GAACCCAGCCGTTGCGCTTCAACTCCCGTGTGAGGGTTGATGCTGAGCGCCCCAGCGTCTGCGCAATCTGCGAAGGCTTGAACCCCATCGATAACTGCGTCTGGATCATCGTCCGTTCTTCAAGACTCAACTGTGTGTACTTTTTTCCCATGCAACATTATCTCCTGAAAAGGGTTGCACTTGGATTTTGAGCGCGCCGGGTTTTTCAGCATCCTGGCAGGGCGCGACTCAATCAGTTGACCCCGAAGGCCAGGCCGATCAGATAGGTCGCGATCATGGCGAACAGGCCCCAGACCATCACGCGCGACCCGCCCGGCAGCATGCGCGCGCCGCCCGCGTAGGCCGCGAGGGCGCCCAGCGCGAACAGCAGCGCCAGCGAGGACAGGCCGAGCGCCCAGATCATGTCGTTGGGCAGCAGCCAGGCTAGGCCCACGGGCACGATGCCGCCCGCCATGAAGGCTACGGCGGAAAAACCGGCCGCCTGCATCGGACGCGGGGCGTGGGTGTCCGTCAGGCCCAGTTCGTCGATGGCATGGGCGCGCAGGGCGTCATGCTCCATCAGCTCGCGCGCCACGGCCCGGGCCGTCTCCTTGCTGACGCCGCGGGCCTCGTAGACCTCCGCCAGTTCCTGCAGCTCCTCGTCCCAGTGCTCGTCCAGCGCGGCCTGCTCGATGGCGAGGTCCGCCTTCTCCGTGTCGGCCTGCGACTGCACCGAGACATATTCCCCCGCCGCCATGGAGATGGCCCCGGCGATCAGCGCCCCCAGCCCGACCAGCATGAGGGTCGCCTTGTCCGCGCCGGAGGCCATCACGCCGATGAGCAGGCTGACGACCGAGATGATGCCGTCGTTCGCGCCCAGCACGGCGGCCCGCAGGCCGTTCATGCGATGGCTGAAATGCGTTTCTTCGAGATGCCTCTGGATGGAACTCATGTTCGGGTCCTTGCCTGGATTCAGGGTGTCATCATTTCACAAGGTCGGGCACAAGGCTCATGGCCTATCCCCCGCCTGCCGCGCGCGCCGCACGAACAGCCCGAGCGTGACGGCGGAAACCAGCGCGGCGACGCCGAAGGCGGCGGATGCCCCGACGACCTCCCAGATCACCCCGAACAGCACCGCGCCCGGCAGGGCCGCCAGCCCGGAGACCATGTGATACAGCCCGAAGGCCGTGCCCCGCACCTCGATGGGCGCGCGATCCCCGATCAGCGCGCGCTCCGCCCCCTCGGTCGAGGCCAGTGCTGCGGCGTAGGCCAGGAACAGGCCGAGGGTCAGCGGCATCGAGCTGTCCAGCCCGCTCAGGGCAAGGACGATGAGCACGGCAAGACGCAGGCTCCAGCCGATCGCCAGGGTCGGCACGCGCCCCCAGCGGTCGGAGAGGGCCGACATCGGCGCGACGACCAGCATTTTCACCGCGCTGGCCGCGGCCCACAGCAGCGGCACCCATTGCACCTCCAGTCCACGGTCGTGCGCCCAGAGCACGAGAAAGACCTCCGGCACGGCGACCAGGGCCAGCGTCCCCGCCGCGAGGATGAGACCGCGCAGACGGCGATCGAGCAGCGACCAGCGCAGCGGGGGCACCGGTGCGCCAGGCAAGGCGAGGCCGGCATCCCTCGGCAGGCCGAAGACGAGCAGCAGGATGACCAGCAGACCGGGGATGACCGACCAGAGGAACACCTCGCCCAGCGGCACCCCGGCGCTCAACAGCCCGAAGGCCATCAGCGGACCCACCACGGCCCCGGCGTGGTCGAGCGCGCGATGCACGCCAAAGGCCAGACCCCGGCGATGCTCCTCCACCGCGCCCGCGATCAGCGCGTCGCGCGGCGCGGTGCGCAGGCCCTTGCCCAGCCGGTCGAGGAAGCGCAGCAGCAGGACCCAGGGCCAGCCCAGGGCCAGGCCGATCAGCGGCCGGGCGAGGTTGGACACGCCATAGCCGCCCAGGACCAGGCGCTTGGCCCGCCAGCCCCGGTCCACCAGGCGGCCGGACACCAGCTTGAGCAGGCTCGCGGTCGCCTCGGCCACGCCCTCCACCAGTCCCACGATGGCGGGCCCCGCGCCCAGCGCGGCGGTCAGGAAGATGGGCAGCAGGGGCGTGATCATCTCGCTGGCGGCATCGTTGAGGAACGACACCAGCCCAAGGATGATCACCGTGCGCGGCAGGCCAAGCCTGAACATGGTCATGACTCCTCTTTCATCCTGAAAGCATAGCCTCTCGCCCCGTCCATGGCGGTTTGAGAAGGCAGGGTCGAACTGCTAAGGTTCCGACTTCCATATCAACTAGAAACCAGCGGCATGATCAAGGTTTTCGGCATCCCCCACTGCGGCACCGTCAAGAAGGCCCGCGCCTGGCTGGACGCGCGCGGCCTGGCCTGCCAGTTCCATGACTTCAAGAAGGAAGGCGTGCCGGATGAGCGCCTGCTGGCCTGGGAGGCGCTGCTGGGCTGGGAGAAGCTGCTGAAGAAGACCGGCACCACCTGGCGCGCCCTGCCGATGGATGCCAGGGCCGACCTGAATCGTGACAAGGCACTCGACCTGCTGCGTCAGCAGCACAACCTGATCCGCCGCCCGATCGTCGAACTGCCGGACGGGCGCATCCTCTCCGGGTTCGTCGAGGCCGAATATCAGGCCGCCCTGGGTGCCGAGGCGTGATCGCGAGCCTCGATCATCTGGTGCTGACCGTGCGCGACCTGAACACCAGCGCCGCCTTCTACCAACGCGTCCTCGGCATGCAGCTGGAGATCTTCGGCGAGGGGCGGATGGCCCTGCATTTCGGCGCGCAAAAGATCAACCTGCATCCGGCGGACGGCCCGTATGCACCGCATGCGACCGCGCCCCTGCCCGGCAGCGCCGACCTCTGTTTCCTGAGCGACTGGCCGCTGGATCAAGTCCTGAACCATCTCGACCAGACAGGCATCGCCATCGAGCAAGGCCCCGTGCGGCGCAGCGGCGCGAACGGCCCCATCCTTTCCGTGTATATCCGTGATCCCGACGGCAATCTGCTCGAGATCGCCCAACCGCTCGCTGACTGAGATGCTGTGAATCCATCATGGCGAGCGCGGAGGCTGTGCTCCTGCGAGGACGTCGCTACGGACGGCCCTATCGCGGCGGGGGCGCCGCTCCTACATGCAGGAGGCCCGCCCTCGGGCCGAATGACGCGCC
>SDAY01000006.1 GCA_006212015.1 Halothiobacillaceae bacterium | reverse complement strand
GAATTCATTCGCACACCAGAACCCCCTCTCCCGCGAGGGGCGAGGGGCTTGTCACCCCCGGGCCAAAGGGAGCGCGATCTTCATCGCGGCGGGGGCGCCGCTCCTACACACCGGCGCCTGTCGGTGCAAATTCATTCGCACATGACGCCTGATGCGCTTCCATCCAATGGGAGGCGCGTCTTTCGGCCCGGGACGGCCTCCTGCATGTAGGAGCGCCGCCCTCGGCGCGATGAAGGCGGTGTGCGAATGAATTCGCACCGACATGGGAGGCCCGCGCTCCGAGGCCGTGAATTCTTCACCCCTCCTCCACTCAGCCCCCGGCCTCGCCCGCCCCGTAGCGAATCCCCTGTCGCAGCAGCGCCTCGAACCTGTCCGCGGGCAGGGGCGGCGCGAAGAGATCGCCCTGGCCGTAGTGGCAGCCGTAGGCCCGCAGCGCATCGAAGACCTCGGCCGTCTCGATGCCCTCGGCGAGGCTGCTGCGTCCAAGCGTCGCGGACAGGCCGATCATGGCCTCGACGATCGCCCTGTCGCTGGCGTCGGCCAGCATCTCGCGGACGAAACTCTGGTCCACCTTGATGAGGTCCGCCGGGATGCGCTTGAGGTAGCTTAGCGACGAATAGCCCGTGCCGAAATCGTCGATGGCCAGCCGCAGGCCGAGCGCCTTGAGCGCGCTCATGGCTTCGAGGGCCTGCGCGGGATGTTCCATGGCCGTGCTCTCGGTGATCTCGAGCTGGAGACTTTCGGCAACCATCCCCGTATCCCGCAGGATGGCCCCCACCTGGGCGGGAAGTTCCGGATCGCGGAACTGGCGGGCGGACAGGTTGACGGACATCTTCAGCGGCCACCCCTGCCCCGCCCAGCGCACGGCCTGGACGCAGGCCGCCCGCAGGACCCACTGGCCCAGCGGCAGGATCAGGCCCGTGGACTCCGAGTGGGGGATGAACTCCGCCGGGCCGCGCAGGCCACGCTCCGGATCGTTCCAGCGCACCAGCGCCTCCGCGCCGACGATCCGTCCCGACCGCATCTCCACCAGCGGCTGGTAATAGACCTCGAACTCCCCGTTCGCCAGCGCCCGCTGCATGTCCTGCTGCAGCCGCAGGCGCCGATGGACCGCCTGCTCGAGCGCGGGGTCGAAGAACTCGAAGGTGTTGCGCCCCTTGCGCTTGGCCTCGTACATGGCCGCGTCGGCATGCCTCAGCACGACATCCATGCCGTCGCCATCCTCCGGGAAGAGGCCGATGCCGATGCTGACGCCCACGGACAGGGTGTGTCCATCCACGACGAAGGGTGCGCTCAGCAGCTCCACGATGCGACCCGCCTGGTCAGCCAGGGCATCCACATCCACATCGCTTACCGCCATCATGAATTCGTCCCCGCCGAGGCTGGCCAGGAAATCGGCCTCCAGCACCCCGTCCGCCAGACGCCTGGCGACCATGCGCAGGAGCTGATCGCCCAGCCCGTGGCCCAGGCTGTCGTTCACATCCTTGAAGCCATCGAGATCGAGGACGAGCACCGCCACGCGGCTGGACTTCCGCCTGGCGTGGGCGAGTTCCTGCTGCAGCCACTCGCCTGCGGCAAAGCGGTTGGGCAGGCCCGTCAAGGGATCGCGACGGGCCTGCTCCAGCAGGGCATCGATGTGGCGACGCTGGTGGCGGATCATCAGGCGGGCGCCCACGACCAGGAACAGCAGGTAGCCAAGGAAGAGCGGGAGGACATAGCCGTGATGACGCAGCCATTTCAGCCAGAACACGGCGCGCGGCATGGCCACGTAGGCCACCAGCGCATGCCTTTCCATGCGCGTGTACGCACCGAACATGGAGGATGAATCCGCGCCCGCCCGGCCCTCGAAGGCCCCCTGACTCGCCCCGCCATCGCGCCGCATGGCCTCGACCAGCGGCCCCTGTTCCGGGGTGCTGAACAGGCTCTGTGCATCCCGCAGGGGCGAGCGCGCCATGTGCATGCCATCCCCATGCAGGATGCCGATCACGGCATGGGGCGGCAGGAGGATGCCCTGCCAGAGCGCTTCATGCTCGCTGATCGGAATGTCCGCCTGGATCACCAGGCGGACCACGCCCTGCGCGTCCCTGATGGGCGCCCGCAGGGGCACGCGCCAGACGCCCGTCACCGTGCTTGTGCCGGTCGGTCCCACGCCATACCGGCTGCGCCCCGCCTTGCCGCTGAAGGCGCCTGGAGGCAGACACAGTTGGGGCAGCGGCTGATCCGGCGCGGCGGCGGTGTGCAGGAAGCGCTGGCCTTCGCCATCGAACAGCACGAGGGCGGAGACCTCGGGATAGATGTCCAGGAACTCGTGCAGGTGCTGCCGGATCGCGTGCCTGGAATAGCCGGGGTTGTCGACAAACTCCCGCCCCATCAGCACCATGCCGTCGCCGATCCGGTCGAGGAAGGTCTGGGCATGGCTGGCGGCGAAGGCGGACTGGATGGCGAGATTGCGGGCGACCTCTTCGCGTCCGGCCTGGTAGGCCTGCTGCAGGTACAGCCCCATGCCCAGCGCGCTCAGCAGGACGAGGGCGATGGCGGCGCGTCGGATCAGACTGATGGAGGACTGGGCTTGCTCAACATGCATGACGCTTCACCTGAGCTGCGGTTGGGGCCGGGCTGAACGGCCTACTTGCCGATGCAGAACGAGGAGAAGATCCGCCCCAGCAGGTCGTCCGGGCTGAACGCGCCGGTGATCTCGCCCAGGGCGGCCTGGGCGTGGCGCAGCTCCTCGGCGGCCAGCTCGCCGGCGCGGGCGTGGAGCAGCTGGGTCCGCGCCGCGTGCATGTGCTGTCCGGCGCGCTCCAGCGCATCGAGATGACGGCGGCGGGCGAGGAACACGCCGCCCTCGCCCGGCTGGTAGCCCAGGCAGCCCTTGAGGTGGGCGCGCAGCAGGTCGAGCCCCTCGCCGCCCCTCGCCGACAGGGCGATCTCGGTGACGCCGTGGCCGGGGGCCTCGGGCAGCGCGTCGAGCAGGCGTTCGCCCGCCGCGCGTCCGGACAGGTCGATCTTGTTGCGGACCACGGTGAAGGGCTTGCCGGCGGGGAGCTTGCGCAGGATGGCGGCATCCCCGGGCGCGATGCCGCCCCGGTCGTCCACCACCAGCAGCACGCGCTCGGCGCGCTCGACCTCCAGCCAGGCGCGGCGCATGCCCTCCTGCTCGACCCGGTCCGCGCTCTCGCGCAGGCCGGCGGTATCGACCAGGTGCAGCGGCAGGCCGTCGATGGACAGGTGCTGACGCAGCAGGTCGCGCGTGGTGCCGGGGATGTCGGTGACGATGGCGGCCTCATGCCCGCACAGGGCGTTGAGCAGGCTGGACTTGCCCGCGTTCGGCTGGCCGAGGATCACCACATGCAGGCCCTCGCGCAGCAGACTGCCCTGGTGGGCCGCTGACCGCACTCGCGCCGCCTGGGCGAGCATGTCGTCCAGCCGGGTCAGCAGGTTTTGATCGGCGAGGAAGTCGATCTCCTCCTCGGGGAAGTCCAGCGCCGCCTCGATGTACATGCGCAGGGCGATCAGCCGCTCGGTGAGGTCATGCACCTCGCGCGAGAAGGCGCCCCGCAGCGAGGCCAGCGCGGCCTTGGCCGCCGCCTCGGAACCGGCCTCGATCAGGTCGGCGATGGCCTCGGCCTGGGCGAGATCGACCTTGTCGTTGAGGAAGGCGCGCTCGGAAAACTCGCCGGGACGCGCCAGCCTTGCGCCAAACGCGAGGCAGGCGCGCACGATGCAATCGAGCACCACCGGGCCGCCGTGGCCCTGCAGTTCGAGCACGTCCTCGCCGGTGAAGGAGTGCGGGCCGGGAAAAAAGAGGGCGATGCCGTCGTCGAGCGCCTCGCCCGCGCCGTCGCGGAACACGCGATGCACGGCCAGGCGGGGCCTGGGCAGGCCGCCGAGCATGCCCAGGGCGATGGCCGGGGCCAGCGGGCCGGAGACCCGCACCACGCCCACGCCCCCGCGCCCCGGCGCGGTGGCCACGGCGACGATGGTGTCGGACGGTCCGCCGTTCATGCGCAAGCCATGGACGTCAGACGTCCATGGCGCCCATGCGCTTGTTGATGACCCACTGCTGGGCGATCGACAGCACGTTGTTCACCACCCAGTACAGCACCAGGCCGGACGGGAAGAAGGCGAAGAACACGGTGAACACCGGCGGCAGGATCATGAAGACCTTGCGCTGCATCTCGTCCATCGGCTGCGGGTTGAGCTTGTGCTGCAGCCACATGCTCACGCCCATGATGACCGGCAGGACGAAGTACGGGTCCATCGCGGTCAGGTCGTTGATCCACAGGATGAACGGCGCCTGGCGCAGCTCGACCGACTCGACCAGCACCCAGTACAGGGAAATGAACACCGGGATCTGCACCAGGATGGGCAGGCAGCCGCCGAGCGGATTGATCTTCTCCGTGCGGTAGAGCTTCATCATCTCTTCGGAGAACTTCTGCTTGTCGTCGCCGTAGCGCTCCTTGAGCGACTTCAGCTTGGGCTGCAGCTTGCGCATGTTGGCCATGGAGCGGTAGCTGCTCTCGGACAGGCGGTAGAACACCAGCTTGATCAGCACGGTGACCAGCACGATGGCCCAGCCCCAGTTGCCGACCCAGTCGTGGAACAGGTTGAGCAGCCAGAAGATCGGCTTGGCGATGAAGTGCAGCATGCCGTAATCGACGGTCAGGTCGAGGCCGGTCGCCAAGGCTTCGAGGTCGTCCTGGATCTTCGGGCCCAGGTAGAGGCTGGAGCTGAACGCGCTGCTCGCGCCCGGCTCGACCGTGCGCGCGGGCGAGATCATGCCCAGGGTGTAGAGCGGCGTGCCGTTCTGGCTGGTCAGGGTGTAGAAGCGGTTGGCCTCGGCCTTGTCGCCCGGCACCCAGGCGCTGAGGAAGTAGTGCTGGATCATGGCGACCCAGCCGTCGCTCAGCGACGCATCCAGCCCGGTCTTGGCCATGTCGTCGAAGTCGACCTTCTCGTAGGCCCGGCGCTCGCCATCGGCCTGGGTGCCCGCATAGACGCCCCCCGTGTAGGTGTAGACCAGCGCCATGCCTTCGCCTGCCGCATTGCGCTGCAACTGGCGATACTGGCTGCCGACCCAGGTCGAAGCGCCGCCATTGCTGACCTGATGGCCAATATCGATGGTGTAGCTGCCGCGGGTCAGGGTGAAGGTCTTCGTCACCCGCACGCCATCCTGTTCCCAGGCAAGGGGGACGACGATCTTGTCCTCGCCATCGGCAAGCCGGTATTCACCCGCTTCACTGCGATAGGTCGCGTAATGGTCCGGGGCCGCCCCACGGGTCGCGCGCAGCCCGGATTGGGCCACGTTGACCATGCCGGAGGCATCGCTGAGCAGGCGAACCGGCTTGTCCGGATGCTCCAGTTCCTGCGGATAGGCACGCAGATCGGCCTGCTGGACCACGCCCCCGCGGGTGTTGATGACCAGATCCAGGACATCGGTCACGACCCGCACCACATCACCGCTCGCCGCAGCCTGGGCAAGGGGCTGGGCGGGCGTGGCGGGAATGTCATCCCGCGCCTTTTCAATCGCTTGCCCGGCTGTCGGTATGTCGGTCTGCTGGGCCGGCGTGTCCACCGCGACAACCTGCGACTGAAGAAGGGCGGCCTGATCGTCATTCCAAGCCTGCCACATCAGCAGCATGACAAAGCTAAACGCGATGATCGGAAGGAGGCGTTGACTGTCCATGATTGGGCTTGTCTTTGGGCGTGTGATGAATGTCCGGGACGGGATCATACCCGCCGGGACTGAAAGGATGGCAGCGCAGGAGACGACGAACGGTCAACCAGCTGCCGCGCAAGCTGCCATGACGCTCCAGAGCGTCGATAGCATAACAGGAACATGTGGGCTCGAAGCGGCAATGCCTCCCCACAAAGGGGCTCAACAGCAGTCGATAACCCTTGACGAGGATGATCAGGATTTTGCGCATTGGTCGAACAACCTTTGCCACGCAAAATTCAGCGCCAGACCCAGGTCCTTGCTGCTCACCTGATCCGCGCCCGCCCGGGTCAGGACCACGCAATCCATGCCACAGGCGCGAAAAGGATGCTGGCGGAATGTTTCACGGGCAAGACGCTTGATGCGATTGCGCTCGTGCGCACGGCGGACATGGCGCTTGGCCACGGCCAGGCCCATGCGGGCATGGCCAAGATCATTCCTGCACGCAAGAACAACAACCCCGTTGCGTGAAACGCGTACGGGGTTGGCAAATACGTTCTTGAATTCCGCCGGCCTGAGCAGACGCGCCGATTTTGGAAAGTGTCCTTCCACCCGTTCGCGTCCGTCAGCTGGCCCGACAGGGATCAGGCAGACAGGCGCGTGCGGCCCTTGGCGCGGCGGGCATTCAGGATGGCGCGACCACCACGGGTGCTCATGCGGGCACGGAAACCGTGGGTACGCTTGCGGTGAAGATTGCTAGGTTGGAACGTTCTTTTCATGGCATGGACTCCCAAAGACGGGACAAGCGGATGGCAAACCGAGGATTTAATCCTAAAAAGACCCTGCCGTCAATGGAATTGATTCCATGAGACCAAGGAAAGTTGTGGATGGATCTGTGGATAAAGGGTTAAGATTGCTCGTCTTTACATGACACGCGATGACGCTCGCAAGAGAAACGCCCTTGAGCAACCAGACTCTCTGGTCGCACTGTCAGAACCAACTGGCAAGCGAACTTCCCGAACAACAACTCAACACCTGGATACGCCCCCTGCAAGCCGTCGAGGAAAAGGGGCTTTTGCGCCTGCTCGCGCCCAACCGCTTTGTGCAGGATTGGATCAAGCAGAACTTCCTGGCCCGGAT
Source organism: Halothiobacillaceae bacterium (assembly GCA_006212015.1). Taxonomy (GTDB): domain Bacteria; phylum Pseudomonadota; class Gammaproteobacteria; order Halothiobacillales; family Halothiobacillaceae; genus Thiofaba. Next base: position 34,676 of record SDAY01000006.1, on the reverse strand, counting down.
CGAGGAGCTGGCCCGCCGTGCGAGCGGTGATGATGGCTACACGGTCAGCCTCGAGGTCGGCAGTACGCCTCGATCCCGCCTGGCCACGGCTCAGCAAGCGCCCGCCCCGACCCCACCGAGCAAGGTCGCTCCGCAAAGGGTCAACGAGGTCCGTGATGTCACCCGGGATGAAAGCCCGGCGCACAACATCAATCCGAACTTCACCTTCGCCTCGTTCGTCGGCGGCAAATCCAACCAGTTGGCGCGCGCGGCGGCCATGCAGGTCGCCGAGAATCCGGGCAGCGGCTACAACCCGCTGTTCATCTATGGCGGCGTGGGCCTGGGCAAGACCCACCTGATGCATGCCATCGGCAACCAGATGCTGGCCCATAACCCGCATGCCCGCGTGCTTTACCTGCATTCAGAGCGCTACGTGCAGGACATGATCCGCTCCATCCAGCACAACGCCATCAACGAGTTCAAGCAATTCTACCGCTCGCTCAACCTGCTGCTGATCGACGACATCCAGTTTTTCGCCGGCAAGGATCGCTCCCAGGAAGAGTTTTTCCACACCTTCAACGCCCTGATGGAAAGCGGCCAGCAGATCGTCATGTCCTGCGATCGCTACCCGAAGGAGATCGACGGTCTGGAAGAGCGGCTCAAGTCCCGCTTCGGATGGGGGCTCACCGTCGCCATCGAACCGCCGGAGCTGGAGACCCGGGTCGCGATCCTGCAGAGCAAGGCGGAGCAGTCGGGCATCGACCTGCCGAGCGAGGTCGCCTTCTTCATCGCCAAGCGCATCCGCTCCAACATCCGCGAGCTCGAGGGCGCCCTGCGCCGTGTCATGGCGAGCAGCCAGTTCACCGGCCGGCCGATCACGCTCGACTTCACCCGCGAGGCGCTGAAGGACCTGATCGCCCTGCAGGATCGCCTGGTCACGATCGACAACATCCAGAAGACCGTGGCCCAGTACTACAAGCTCAAGGTGGATGACCTGCTGTCGGAACGCCGCAGCCGCTCCATCACCCGCCCCCGCCAGATGGCCATGGCGCTGGCCAAGGAACTGACCAACCACAGCCTCCCTGAAATTGGCAAGGCCTTTGGTGGGCGCGATCACACCACCGTCATCCATGCCTGCCGGAAGATCGCCGAACTGCGCGAAAGCGATGGCCGCCTTGGCGAGGATTACATCACGCTCTTGCGCACGCTCAGCAGTGGTTAAACTGGGCGTGGATAACAGCATGGAGCAAGCTGTGGACAAGCCGGGGGATGAGATTGTGCATGATACTTATCCACAATCATTCACAGCATGACCCCAGCATGCTCCCGCATGAACAGCCCTGTTCATCCACCGATGTTTTTGTTCCAATGCATTGAAATAAAAGGATTTTTTCTGTTCATCCACAGCAAACGGCTTGCTACAACAACAACATCAATATCTTAATTTTCTATAAATCATTTGTATTTATTAACGAGGAGCCGCCATGCGCCTGAGCATTCCGAGAGAGACTCTCCTTCCCGCCATTCACCAGGTCATGGGCGCCGTGGAACGTCGCCAGACCTTGCCCATCCTTGCCAACCTGCTGATGGAGGCAAGTTCCCAGGGGCTGCGGCTGACGGCGACAGACCTGGAAATGGAGTTGGTCACGGAAGTCAGCGTGCTGGTCGAGAAGGAGGGCGCAACGACCTTGCCGGCAAGGAAACTCCTCGACATTTGCCGAACTCTCCCCGAAGGTTGTGACATCACCCTGAGCGTGAGTGATGGCCAGGCCGTGATCCAGGCGGAACGGAGTCGATTCCAGCTGGCAACCCTGCCGGCCGAGGACTTCCCTCGCATCGAAGGCCTGCGCGATCCGCAAGCCCTGGTGATCCGCCAGGGCGTGATGAAGGGCATCATCCAGCATGTGGCCTTCGCGATGGCGCAGCAGGATGTCCGTTACTACCTCAACGGCATGTTGCTGGAACTCGCCCCCCAGGCGCTGCGCGGGGCCGCCACGGACGGTCATCGACTGGCCCTCTGCGAAGCCCCTGCGGATCTGTCCATCAGTGAAATCCGCCAGGTGATCGTGCCGCGCAAGGGCGTGATCGAGCTTCAGCGACTGCTTGGGGAGGGCGATGCGGAAGCGCGCATCGAGGTGGATGCCAACCACCTGCGGGTGGACATGGGCACGCTGCGCCTGACCAGCAAGCTGATCGATGGACGTTTCCCGGACTATCAGCGCGTCATCCCCGGCAACAGCGACAAGCGCCTGACCATCAGCCGCGAGGCCCTGCGTCAGGCCATGACCCGCGCAGCCATCCTCTCCAGCGAAAAGTTCAAGGGCGCCCGTTTCACGATGGAGGGCGAACTGCTGTCCATCGAAACGCAGAACCCCGAGCGCGAAAACTCCCGCGAGGAGCTGCTGGCCGACTATCAGGGCGATCCCTTGAGCATCGGCTTCAACATCGCCTACCTGCTCGACGTGCTGAACACCCTGCAGGACCCGGAAATCGTGATCGAGATGCGCAATGCCGAGAGCAGCGGCGTCATCCGTCGTCAGGACAGCGAAGGCATGCGCTGCACCTACGTGATCATGCCGATGCGTCTTTGATTGTCGCTTTCCACAGGTTCAAGCGGACAGGAAGACCGCTGATTCATGTTCATCGAGCAACTTTCGATCAGGCATCTGCGCGCCTTCACGGCCGCGGACATGGACCTCGATCCTGGGATCAACCTGTTCGTCGGTCAGAATGGCGCGGGCAAGACCAGCGTGCTGGAGGCCGTGCATGTGCTCGCGACAGGTCGATCCTTCCGCGCCGCGCAACTGGACACCATTCGCCAGCATGGACAGACTGACCTGACCATCGCCGCACGGGTTGCGGATCGGCATTCGACCCATCAGCTTGGATTGCGCAAGCAGCCCGATGGTTTGACCCTGCGACTGGATGCGGCGCCCGCGGACAGGCTTTCCGACCTGGCCCGTTACCTTGCGGTGATCACCCTGCATGCCGACAGCGATCAGCTCATTCAGGGCGGACCGCAACAGCGCCGGCGTTACCTGGACTGGTGGCTGTTTCATGTCCAGCCGGAATTTTTCCCGCAATGGCTTCGATATCAGCGCCTGCTCAAGCAACGGAATGCCGCGCTGCGCAAGGATCCATCCCAATTGCCGAGCTGGGATGAACCGCTTGCGCAGGCGGGAGAAAGGGTTGCGATTTTTCGCCAGCAGGCTGCCGACGAGCTTGTCCGGCATCTCGAAGGTCGCCTGACGGAATTCCGCGACTTTCCCGGATTTGCCTGGTCGCTGCATCCGGGCTGGACGCGGGGAGAAGCCCTGTTCGATCAGTTGCAACGGACGAGGATGCGCGACCGGGAACAGGGTTTTACCAGCCAGGGTCCGCATCGCGCTGAACTGCGCCTGCAGGTCATGGGCAAGGACGCGAGGGAGGTCCTATCGCGCGGCCAGCAGAAGACCCTTGCCATCCTGATGTTGCTGACCCTGGCCGAAACCTGTCGAACGCAGAAGCAGGAAGCCCCGATCATCCTGCTTGACGACCTTGCGGCGGAGCTTGATGAAGCCCATCGCCGGCATCTGCTCCATCACCTGACCCAGCTCGGCGGTCAAATCCTGCTGACCGCGCTGGACAAGGACGAAGTAAGCCCATGGTTGCCCGCCTCCACCCGGGAGTTCGTCGTGCGGGACGGTTCGGTGACCATGCTATGATGCCAAGTTATTGATTATTTCCCGGTCGACGATCAGCCCATGACCACCGAAAACACCACCCCGCGGCAATACGATTCCTCCTCGATCAAGGTCCTCAAGGGCCTGGACGCGGTGCGCAAGCGCCCGGGGATGTACATCGGCGACACCGACGACGGCTCCGGCCTGCACCACATGGTGTTCGAGGTGGTGGACAACGCCATCGACGAGGCGCTGGCCGGCTACTGCACCAATGTTGACGTGATCATGCATTCGGACGGCTCGGTGAGCGTGGCGGACGACGGCCGCGGCATCCCGGTCGACATCCACGAGGAGGAAGGCCGTTCCGCCGCCGAGGTCATCATGACCGTGCTGCACGCGGGCGGTAAGTTCGACGACAACTCGTACAAGGTTTCGGGCGGCCTGCACGGCGTCGGCGTGTCGGTGGTCAACGCCCTGTCCGACCTGCTGGAGCTGACCATTCGCCGCAACGGCCGCAAGTACCGCCAGGAATACCATCTCGGCGAGCCCATGTACCCGCTCAAGGAGGTCGGCGAGGCGGAGGGGACCGGCACCCGGGTGCGTTTCAAGCCCAGCCCGACCATCTTCACCAACAATCTCGAGTTCCATTACGACATCCTCGCCAAGCGCCTGCGCGAGCTGTCGTTCCTGAATTCCGGCGTGCGCATCCACCTGCAGGACGAGATCAGCGGCAAGGAAGACGTGTTCATGTACGAGGGCGGCATCCGCGCCTTCGTCGAGCACCTCAACCGCGGCAAGACGCCGATCCACCCGAGCGTGATCCACATCATGGGCGAGAAGGACGGGATCAGCGTCGAGGTCGCCCTGCAGTGGAACGACAGCTACAACGAAGGCGTCTACTGCTTCACCAACAACATCCCGCAGCGCGACGGCGGCACCCACATGGCCGGCTTCCGCGCCGCGCTGACCCGCACCCTGAACCAGTACATGGAAAAGGAAGGCCTGTTCAAGAAGGCCAAGGTCGATGTGGCCGGCGACGACGCGCGCGAGGGCCTGACCGCCGTGCTGTCGGTCAAGGTGCCGGACCCGAAGTTCTCCTCGCAGACCAAGGACAAGCTGGTCTCCTCCGAGGTCAAGGCCCCGGTCGAGACCCTGCTGGCCGACTTCCTCAACGACTTCCTGCTGGAGCGCCCGGCCGAGGCGCAGGCGATCACCGGCAAGATCATCGACGCCGCCCGTGCCCGCGACGCGGCGCGCAAGGCGCGCGAGCTGACCCGCCGCAAGGGCGCGCTGGACATCGCCGGCCTGCCGGGCAAGCTGGCCGACTGCCAGGAAAAGGACCCGGCCAAGTCCGAGCTGTTCCTGGTGGAGGGCGACTCCGCCGGCGGTTCCGCCAAGCAGGGCCGCGACCGCCGCAGCCAGGCGATCCTGCCGCTCAAGGGCAAGATCCTGAACGTGGAGAAGGCGCGCTTCGACAAGATGCTCGGCTCCGCCGAGGTCGGCACCCTGATCACCGCGCTCGGCACCGGCATCGGCCGCGACGACTACAACCCGGACAAGCTGCGCTACCACCGCGTCATCATCATGACCGACGCCGACGTGGACGGCTCGCATATCCGCACCCTGCTTCTGACCTTCTTCTACCGCCAGATGCCCGAGCTGATCGAACGCGGCCACATCTACATCGGCCAGCCGCCGCTGTACAAGGTCAAGAAGGGCAAGCAGGAGCAGTACGTCAAGGACGATGTCGAGATGAACGCCTACCTGCTGCAGCAGGCCATCGACGGCGCGCGCCTGCATGTCACCGCCGACAGCCCGGCGATCAGTGGCGAGGCGCTGGAGCACCTGGCCCGCGCCCACCTGGCCGCGCGCATCGTCATCGAGCGCCTGACCCGCCGCTTCGACCGTTCCGCCATCGAGCACCTGCTCGACCTGCCGCGGGTCCTCCTGTCGCGCCCCTCGGACGTCCTGTCCGAGGCCCCCTCGGGGTACGGCGCTCCAATCATGACGGCCCCTCCGTATGAAAACATTCAAGCATGGGCAACCCGCTGGGCCGAGCTGCTCAACGAGGGCATGGACAGCCGCGTGCGTCATTCCGCCGATCTCATCACCGTCGAGGACGAGCCGGCCATCCGCCTGACCCGCGACCAGCATGGCCTGAGCCATAGCTGGATCTTCGACACGGACTTCTTCAAATCCAACGACTACCGCCTGCTGGCCGAGCACGCCGACCGCGTGCACGGCCTGCTGGGGGCGGACGCGGTCATCCGCCGCGGCAACGACGCCAAGCCGGTGCGCCGCTTCGAGGAGGTCATGCAGTGGCTGCTGGACGAGGCGCGCAAGGGCCTGACCATCCAGCGCTACAAGGGTCTGGGCGAGATGAACCCCGAGCAGCTGTGGGAAACCACGATGAATCAGGAAACCCGCCGCCTGCTTCAGGTGCGCGTCGAGGATGCCATCGCCGCCGACGAGATCTTCACCACCCTGATGGGCGACCTGGTCGAGCCGCGCCGCGACTTCATCGAGCGCCATGCCCTGTCGGTCAACAACATCGATATCTGATCCGCCGACAGGCCTGTCACTTTCAGCGCAAGGCCCGATGTCGGACCTTTCCAATGTCCTGCTATGATCGGTCGGGCGTGATCCCAAGGAGCGTTCCATGAGCATTGCCCTGATCGTCTTTCTGGCCCTGGTCGGCGCCCTGCTGCTGTACGGGATACTGATCTACAACAACCTCGTGCGCCTCAAGCATGCGGTGAGCAAGGCCTGGTCGAACATCGACGTGCTGCTCAAGCAGCGCCACGACGAACTGCCCAAGCTGGTCGAAACCTGCCGCCAGTACATGAAGTTCGAGCAGGAGACGCTGGAGCGGGTCATGCGCGCGCGCAACGCCGTGCAGGCCGCGCGCGAGGCGCACGATGTGCCTGACCTGGGCATGGCGGAGGGCGAATTGCGCCTGGGCCTGGGCAACCTGTTCGCGGTGGCCGAGGCCTATCCGGAGCTCAAGGCCAACGAGACCTTCCAGCACCTGCAGGCGCGCATCTCCGGTCTGGAGAGCTCGATCGCCGACCGGCGCGAGTTCTACAACGAGTCGGTCAATGCCAACAACGTGCGCATCGAGCAGTTCCCGGACGTGATCGTGGCCAACATGTTCGGCTTCCGCTCTGCCGACCTGCTGGAGTTCAGCGAGCAGGAAAAGGCCGACGTGAATATCGGCAAGCTGTTCGGCAGCCACTGACGGGCTGACCCCGCATGCAGGCCCTGATCGACCTGTTCCATGCCGATCCGGAACGGGCCATGTTCGCCCTGTTCATGGGCGGGATTTTCATCCTCGGCACGATCATGTTCCTGAAGCTGCAGGCCAGGCGCCGCTGGATGGAGGACGTGCCGACCTCGCTCGTCCGCTCCGCCTCGCAGGGCTATGTCGAGCTGGAGGGCGCCGCCCGGCTGATGGAAGGCCTCCCCATCCTCTCCCCGCTGACCCGGACCCCCTGCACCTGGTGGCGGTTCAAGGTGGAGAAGCGCGAACAGGGCGGCAGCAACCGCACGCGCTGGAACACCGTGCGCCAGGGCGCCAGCGGCAGCCTGTTCCTGCTTCAGGACGACACGGGCGAGTGCGTGATCGACCCGGACGATGCCCTGGTCGAACCGGCCTGGAAGCGGGTCTGGCAGGGGGACACGCCCGATCCGGGCATGATGGCCCGCACCTCATGGTGGCAGGCGAACGATTACCGCTACACGGAAGAGCTCATCCAGCCCGGCGAGCGGCTCTATGCCCTGGGCTGGTTCACCAGCCACGACCCGCTGCAGATCAGCCCGCAGGATGGCGTGCGCGACACGGTCATCGCCTGGAAGACCGACCCCGCGATCAGGCAGCGTTTCGATGCGGATGGCGACGGACGTCTCGACGAGGGCGAATTTGCCGCCCTGCGCGAGGAGGCCCGCCGGCACGCCATGGCCAGCCATCGCGAACGGGCCGGCGCCCCGCAGACCCATGTGCTGAAGGCCGATCCCGAGGGCCGGCCCTTCATCCTCACCACCCACGACCCGCGCCAGCTGGCCGCGCGCCTGCGCATCCAGGCCTGGCTCTGGCTGGCCGGCGCGCTGGCCGCCCTCGGCGCCTTCATCCACCTGCTGACCCGCGGGCTGCCCCCGCAGATGTGAAGCGGGCAGATGTGAAACAATGGGCGGCCCTGTTGCCCGATGACCGGATCCTCGATGAAGATTGCCTCCTGGAACGTGAACTCCCTGCGCGTGCGCCTGCCGCAGGTGCTCGACTGGCTCAAGACCGAGCAGCCCGACGTGCTGGCCCTGCAGGAGACCAAGCTGACCGACGACCTGTTCCCGGCGCAGGCCTTCCGCGATCTGGGCTATGAGATCGCCTTCTCCGGCCAGCCGACCTACAACGGCGTGGCCCTCATCGCGCGGCAGCCGATCGAGGACGTGGTCACCGACATCCCGGGCTTCGAGGACCACCAGCGCCGGGTCATGGCCGCCACCATCGGCGGCCTGCGCGTCATCGACCTGTACGTCGTCAATGGCGAGGCGGTGGGGTCGGAAAAGTACGCCTACAAGCTGAACTGGCTGAATGCCGTGCATGACTGGGTCAGGGGCGAACTGAGCCGCCACCCGGACATGGTGGTGCTGGGCGACTTCAACATCGCCCCGGACGACCGCGACGTGCATGACCCCAAGGCCTGGCACGAGAAGATCCTCTGCTCCACGCCCGAGCGCGAGGCCCTGCAACGCCTCTGCGCGCTCGGACTGGAGGACGTCTTCCGCAAGTTCGACCAGCCGGAGAAGAGCTTCAGCTGGTGGGACTACCGCATGAACGGTTTCCGGCGTAACCTTGGCCTTCGCATCGACCTGGTGCTGGCCAGCACGCCGCTCGCGGCGCGTTGCACGGCCTCCGGCATCGACAGGACACCGCGCGGCTGGGAACGCCCGTCTGACCATGCGCCGGCCTGGGCGCAGTTTGACTGAGAGGCTGTGAATCCATCATGGCGAACGCGGGGGTGACCCCGCGAGGGCGTCGCTACGGGTGGCCCTGTCGCGGCGAGGGCACCGCTCCTGCACCATCCTGACTCAAATCGGCGGCAGCGGGGTCAGTTCGCCTGGGGCCTCGGTGGGGGCTTCCATGTTGTGCGCGCCCGGAAGAATCTCCTCGCCGCTGAAGTTCATGCGCCATTCGAGGTCGCGGCGGGAGTCGCACTGCTTCAGGGCCTCGTCCTTGCTGATCTGGCCCTGCTGGTAGAGCTCGAACAGGGCCTGGTCGAAGGTCTGCATGCCGGACAGGCCGCCCTTGCTCATCACTTCAGGAAGGTCATCAACGCGGCCACGGCGGATCAGGTCGCTGATGTAGGGCGAATTGATCAGCACCTCGACGGCCGGCAGGCGCTTGCCATCCACCCCCATGACCAGCCGCTGGGCAATGATGGCCTTGAGGGTGAGCGAGAGGTCCATCAGCAGCTGGTCGCGGGCGTCGGGCGGGAAGAAGCGCAGGATGCGGTCCAGCGCCTGGTGGCTGTTGGTGGCGTGCAGGGTGGTCAGGCACAGGTGGCCGGTGTCGGCGAAGGCGATGGCGTGGTTCATCGTCTCCTTGTCGCGCGTCTCGCCGATCAGGATGACGTCGGGCGCCTCGCGCATCGCCTCCTTCAGTGCGTTGGTGTAGGAATGGGTGTCCACGCCGACCTCGCGCTGGTTGATGATCGAGCGGCCATGCTTGAAGGTGAATTCGACCGGATCCTCGATGGTCAGTACATGCCCGGATACGTTCTGGATGCGGTGGCCGAGCATGGCCGCGAGCGAGCTGGACTTGCCCGATCCGGTGGCGCCGACGATCAGGATCAGCCCGTTTTTCTCCAGGATGATCTCCTTGAGATGGGCGGGCAGACGCAGGTCATCGAAGCTTGGGATCTTGTCCTTGATATGCCGGATGACCGAGGACACCTCGCCGCGCTGCATGAACACATTGATGCGGAAGCGTCCATAACCCTCGAGGGATGTCGCAAGGTTGAGCTCCAGGTCCTGCTCGAACTGGTGGATCTGCTCGGGGGTGAGCACAGGGTAGATGAGCTTGGCCACGCCGCCCGCAGGAATGGGGTTTTGGCCGACCGGGCGCATGTCCCCCTCGATCTTGGCCTGGGGCGGGGCGCCGACGGTGAAGAACAGGTCGGAGCCGCCGCGCTCGGCAAGCAGCCTGAGATAGGGGTCGAGTTGCAGGGTGATGCTCATGCGCGCCTACCTCAGCCTCCCATGCCATCGTCGACATGCTCGTGCAGTTCCATGCTGTCCGTTTTCGAAAGCAGGTCATGGCTGCGGTCGCGTTTGCCGTTCAGCTTGATATTGAGGCGCAATTCGTTGACCGAGTCGGCGTTGCGCAGGGCCTCCTCGTAGTTGATCTTGCCTTCCTCGTACAGGTCGAACAGGTGCTGGTCGAAGGTCTGCATGCCGTGCTCGCGTGAGCGCTTGATCAGGTCCTTCATGTCGTGGACCTTGCCCTTGAAGATCAGGTCGGACATGAGCGGGGTGTTGATCAACACCTCGACCGCCGGCGCCCGGCCCTTGCCGTCCTCCTTGCGGCACAGGCGCTGGGAAATGATGGCCTTGAGGTTGAGGGAGAGGTCCATCAGCAGCTGGGCGCGTCGTTCCTCGGGGAAGAAGTTGATGATGCGGTCCAGCGCCTGGTTGGTGTTGTTGGCGTGCAGGGTGCAGAGGCAGAGGTGGCCGGTCTCGGCGAAGGCGATGGCGTGGTCCATGGTCTCGCGCTCGCGCACCTCGCCGATCAGGATCACGTCCGGGGCCTGGCGCAGGGTGTTCTTCAGCGCCACCTCGTAGCTCTCGGTGTCCACCCCGACCTCGCGCTGGGTGATCAGGCACTTCTTGTGCTGATGCACGAACTCGATCGGGTCCTCGATGGTGATGATGTGCCCCTGCGAGTTCTGGTTGCGGTAGTCCACCATGGCGGCGAGCGAGGTGGACTTGCCGGAGCTGGTGGCGCCGACGAAGATCACCAGCCCGCGCTTGGTCATCGCGAGTTCGCGCAGCACCGGCGGCAGCTGCAGCTCCTCGAAGTTCGGGATGTCGGTGCGGATGATGCGCAGCACCATGCCGACCGAGCCGCGCTGGGTGAAGGCGTTGATGCGGAAGCGCGCCACGCCGGGCAGGGCGATGGCGAAGTTGAGTTCGTGCTTTTCCTCGAATTCCGCCGTCTGCTTGTCGTTCATGATCGAACGGGTCAGCAGCTCGCAGTGCGAGGGCGAGAGCATCTGCGGCGTGAGCGGTTGCACCAGGCCGTTGCGCTTGACACTGGGCGGCGCGCCGGCGGTGATGAACAGGTCGGAGGCGCCGTTCTCCACCATCCGCCGCAGCAGGTCGTGGATGTAGCCGATGGCCTGGTTGCGATCCATAAAATAAATACCTCGGTATTCCTTGTCGCCTCCCCGTCATGGGGGAGGGCTTGGGGTCAGAAATCGGCCTTGTTCATGGCGGCCGAACGGGCGGCATCGCGGGCGATGGTGTTGCGCGCGACCAGCTCCTTGAGGTTCTGGTCGAGGGTCTGCATGCCGTGCTGCTGGCCGGTCTGGATGGCGGAGTACATCTGCGCGATCTTGCCCTCGCGGATCAGGTTGCGGATCGCCGGGGTGCCGATCATGATCTCGTGCGCCGCCACGCGGCCGCCGCCGACCTTCTTCAGCAGGGTCTGGGAGATGACCGCGCGCAGGGACTCGGACAGCATGGCGCGCACCATCTCCTTCTCCGCCGCCGGGAACACGTCGACGATACGGTCGATGGTCTTGGCCGCGCTGGAGGTGTGCAGGGTGCCGAACACGAGGTGGCCGGTCTCCGCGCCGGTCAGCGCCAGGCGGATGGTCTCCAGGTCGCGCATCTCGCCCACCAGGATCACGTCCGGGTCCTCGCGCAGGGCGGAGCGCAGGGCGTTGTTGAAGCTGTGGGTGTCGCGGTGCACCTCGCGCTGGTTGATCAGCGACTTCTTGCTCTGGTGGACGAATTCGATCGGGTCCTCGATGGTGAGGATGTGGGCGTATTCCTGCTCGTTGATGTGGTTGACCATCGCCGCCAGGGTGGTCGACTTGCCCGAGCCGGTCGGGCCGGTCACCAGCACGATGCCGCGCGGCTGGTCGGCGATCTCCTTGAAGATCTTCGGCGCGCCCAGCTCCTCCAGGGTCAGCACCTTGCTGGGAATGGTGCGGAACACCGCGCCCGCGCCGCGGTTCTGCACGAAGGCGTTGACACGGAAACGGGCCAGGCCCGGGATCTCGAACGAGAAGTCGGTCTCGAGGTTTTCCTCGTACTCCTTGCGCTGCTTGTCGTTCATGATGTCGTACACCATGCTGTGCACGTCCTTGTGCTGCAGCGCCGGAGCGTTGATGCGACGGATGTCGCCGTCCACCCGGATCATCGGGGGCTCGCCGGCGGACAGGTGCAGGTCCGAGGCGCCGTTCTTCACGGAAAAGGCCAGTAAGGTTTCAATATCCATGGCATACCCTGATGATGCGAAAAATATGAGCGAAGGTACTTCGACCCACGATCCGGCGCAACCGGAGATCCATGCATGCGCGGGGCTTCGCCGGGTCCAGGCGCGGCTCGACGAGGCCTTGCGCCAGGCCGGTCGCGCGGCCGATGCGGCCCGCCTGGTCGCGGTCAGCAAGACGGTTGCGGCCGAACGCATGAAAGAGCTGCATGGCTGCGGCCAGCGGGCGTTCGGCGAAAGCTATGTCCAGGAGGCGCTGATCAAGCAGGCCGCGCTGGCCGACCTGCCGCTGGAGTGGCATTTCATCGGGCCGATCCAGTCCAACAAGACGCGCGCCATTGCGGAGTCCTTCGACTGGGTGCATAGCGTCTTTCGTCTGCGCACGGCCGAGCGCCTGAGCGCGCAGCGGCCCGCAGGCCGTCCGCCCTTGAATGTCTGCATCCAGGTCAACATCGACCGCGAGGACAGCAAGTCCGGCGCCCTGCCCGAGGAGCTTGCCGAGCTGGCCCATGCCGTCGCCGCCCTGCCGGCCCTGCGCCTGCGCGGGCTGATGGCCATTCCCAGGCCATCGGACGACCCCGCCGTGCAGCGCGACAGCTTCCGCCGCGTGCGCGAGCTGTTCGAGCAGTTGCGCGGCGAGGGGCTGCCGCTGGACACCCTGTCGATGGGCATGTCGGACGACCTGGAGGCCGCCGTCATGGAAGGCGCGACCCTGGTGCGGGTCGGCACGGCCATCTTCGGCGCGCGATCCTGAGCACGGACTCCTGTCTTTCTGATAGTCTCAAACCCACATTGAACGAGCCTCGAAGACCATGAACGACAAACCGAACATTGCCTTCATCGGCGGCGGCAACATGGCCCGCGCGCTGATCGGCGGCCTGATCCGCAACGAGCACCCGGCCGATCGCCTGTGCGTGTCCGATCCCAACGCCGACGTGCGCGACCGGCTTGTCGAGCTGGGTGTGTGCGCCGTGGCTGACAACCTCAAGGCCATCGAGCAGGCGCGAGTGATCGTGCTGGCCGTCAAGCCGCAGGCCCTCGGCGCGGTGGCGCGGGATTTGGCCCCGGCCCTGCGCGCCGACCCACTGGTCATCTCCATCGCCGCCGGGGTGCGCATCGACACCCTGCGTCGCTGGCTGGGCGGCCATGCCCGCATCGTGCGGGCCATGCCCAACACGCCCGCGCTGGTGCAGGCGGGCGCGACCGGTCTGTTCGCCCCGGCCGAGGTCGGCAGCGACGAACGCGCGGTGGCCGAATCCATCCTGCGCGCCGTCGGCGTGTGCGTGTGGGTGGACAGCGAGGCCCTGCTCGATCCCGTCACGGCGCTGTCCGGCAGCGGCCCGGCCTATGTCTTCCTGATGATGGAGGCGATGCAGGCGGCGGGCGAGAAGCTCGGCCTGGACGCCGCCACCGCGCGCCTGCTGACGCTTGAGACCATGCTCGGCGCGGCGCGCCTGGCGCTGGAGTCGAACGAGGACCCCGCCACCCTGCGCGCCCGCGTCACCTCGCCCGGCGGCACCACCGAGCGCGGCATCGCTGCGCTGGAGCAGGCCGGCCTGCGCGATGCCTTCGACACCGCCCTCAAGGCCGCCTCCGACCGCGCCGCCGAGCTCGCCAACATGCTGGACCAGGCCTGATGGATACGTCTCTCGCCCACCCGATGGTCCTGCTGCTGCGCATGGTGTTCGACCTGGTCATCATCTTCCTGCTGCTGCGCTTTTTCCTGCAGGCCGCACGCGTGGATTTCTACAACCCGGTCACCCAGGCCATCGTGCGCGCCACCAACCCCCTGCTTGCGCCGCTGCGGAAGGTCATCCCGCCGCTGGCCGGGCAGGACTCCGCCGCGCTGGTGGCGGCCGTTGCCGTGGCCTTCCTGTTCCTGCTGCTGGCCTACACGATCAGCGGCGGCGTGCCCCATGTCGCCCTGCTGCTCCTGCTCGCGCCGCTGCACCTGCTCGAACTGGCGCTCGACATGCTGTTCTGGGGCGTGATCATCCACGCCCTGCTGAGCTGGTTCCCGAACGCCCAGGGCGCCCCGGCCGCGCGCCTGCTCGACGGGTTGATCACCCCGCTGCTGCGGCCGATCCGCCGCATCCTGCCGGAGCTTGGCGGCATCGACCTCTCGCCCATCGCCCTGCTGCTGGTCATCCAGATGGCCAAGATCCTGCTCATGCCCGCCTTGCTGGGCCTGGTGTTTTGACGGATTCCGGCGACTGGTTCCGCTGGGACGGCGAGCGCCTGATCCTGAGCGTGCGCGTGCAGCCGCGCTCCAGCAAGGCCGGGCTGGAGGACGTGCGCGAGGGCCGCCTGCGCGTGCGCCTCAACGCCCCGCCGGTGGATGGCGCGGCCAACAAGGCGCTGATCGAACTGCTGGCGGACGCCTTCGGGGTGCCCAGGTCCCGGGTGGAACTGCTGTCCGGCGAGAGCGGGCGCGAGAAGCGCGTGGCGATTGATGCGCCCCGCATCCTTCCGCCACCCCTGCCCCCGCGTTAATATCAACCTTTAGTCCTATCCCGCCGAGCATCATGCCCACCGTCCTTCCGCCGGATTCCGTTGGTCTGGTGATTCCCCAGACCCTCGCCTTTGATGAGCCGCTCGAACTCGACAGCGGCAAGACCCTGCCGCGCTACGACCTGGTCGTCGAGACCTATGGCGAGCTGAATGCCGACCGCTCCAACGCGGTGCTGATCTGCCACGCCCTGTCCGGCGACCATCACGCCGCCGGCTACCACGGCATGGAGGATCGCAAGCCGGGCTGGTGGGATTCGGCCATCGGCCCCGGCAAGCCGATCGACACGACACGGTTCTTCGTCGTCTGCCTGAACAACCTCGGCGGTTGCAGGGGCAGCACCGGGCCGACCTCGGTCAACCCGGACACCGGGCGCGTGTATGGCCCGGACTTCCCGATCATCACCGTGGCGGACTGGGTGCGCTCGCAGGAGCGCCTGATGCACCGCCTCGGCATCGGCCAGTGGGCCGCGGTGATCGGCGGCAGCCTGGGCGGGATGCAGGTCATGCAGTGGGCCATCGGCTTCCCGAAGCTGCTGCGCCACGCGGCGGTCATCGCCGCCGCGCCGCGCCTCTCCGCCCAGAACATCGCCTTCAACGAGGTGGCGCGGCAGGCCATCTTCGCCGACCCGGACTTCCACGACGGCCACTACCAGGAGCATGGCACCCTGCCGCGCAAGGGCCTGATGCTGGCGCGCATGCTCGGCCACATCACCTACCTCTCCGACGACGCCATGCGCGCCAAGTTCGGCCGCGAGCTGCGCGCGGGCAAGATCAACTTCGGCTTCGATGTCGAATTCCAGGTGGAGAGCTACCTGCGCTACCAGGGCGCGAGCTTCGTCGACCGCTTCGATGCCAACACCTACCTGCTGATGACCAAGGCGCTGGACTACTTCGACCCGGCGGGCGAGTTCGGGCATGACCTGTCGAAGGCCTTCGCCGCCACCGAGGCCGATTTCCTGGTCGTGTCCTTCACCACCGACTGGCGCTTCTCGCCGGCGCGCTCGCGCGAGATCGTCAAGGCGCTGCTGGATGTGAACAAGCATGTGAGCTATGCGGAGATCGAGTCCAGCCATGGCCATGACGCCTTCCTGGTGCCGATTCCCGACTACATGAACGTGTTCCGCGCCTACATGGGCCGGGTCGCGGCCGAATTCACCAAGGGGGAGGCGTGATGCGCGTCGATCTGGAAATCATCGGCGACTGGATCAGGCCGGGCAGCCGCGTGCTCGACCTCGGCTGCGGCGAATGCGCCCTGCTGCGCCAGTTGCGCGACTCGCACGACGTGACCGGCTACGGCCTGGAGCTGAACGTCGAGAAGCTGGCCAGGTGCGTCGAGGGCGGCATCCCGGTCATCCAGGCCAACCTCGACCAGGGCCTGAGCCCGTGGTTTGACGCGGGCAGCTTCGACTACGTCATCATGACCCACACCCTGCAGGCCACGCGCCACCCGGAGCGGCTGCTTCGGGAGATGGTCAGCATCGGCCGCGAGGCCATCGTCACCTTCCCCAACATGGGCTACTGGAAGAACCGCGTGCAGTACGCGCTGGGCGGCCGCATGCCGGTGACCCGCGCCCTGCCCTACGGCTGGTTCGACACGCCCAACATCCACCTGTGCACGGTGCGCGATTTCGAGGCCCTGTGCGATGAGCTGGGCCTGCGCATCCTCGACCGCGAGATCGTCGACAACCGGCACCGCAGCGGCAGGCTGATGCGCCTGATGCCCAACCTGATGGGCGAGGCGGCGGTGTACAGGTTGGAGAAGGCCTGAGCTGCAGCACGCCCTGTGGCTAATAGGCCCAACTCCAGCCCAGCATGACCGCTCCGTTCTGCTTGATGTTCGGGGTGAAGGCGGGGTTCGGTCCCCAGTTGTTGTATTGCAGCGTCCAGGTGAATGCCTTCCAGTCCCAGCGGCCGAAACCGTAACTCCAGTAGACCCGCGAGGGATCGTCTTCCTTCACGCTTAGCCCGGCGCGTACAAACCAGGACGGCATGGGCGACCACTGCCAGGTGGTGCCGAGGGTCTTCTCGCCCTGCATCGGGATATCCAGCCCCACACTTGCGGCAATATGGTTGCCTGCCAGAAGCTCGTGTTCCAGTTTGTAGCCGATGCTGAAGACCGCAGTTTCAGGCTTGAGGCCCTCGCCCGGCAGGATCGGCCCCCAGTTGTTCAGCTGAAACGACCATGTGCCCGGGTGCCAATCGTCATAGCCGATACCCCAGCTGTAGCTCAGTGCATCGTTCTCGTCCCGATAGTCCAAGTTCGCGCCAGCCCGCACGAACCAGTAAGACGCGGGTTCCCAGAGCATGTTGGCGCCCAGGGTGGGCTCGCCATCCGCGAGCTTCCAGGAGTGGAACAGGTTGCCCGACAGGCCATGCGGTCCCGGTGGCGGCGTGACGGGGCCCGATGGCGCCGCCGCGGAGGCTTGGACGGGCGGTGCCATGGGCGTCGCCTTGACCGTCGGGACCTGTTCCGCGGGCGACTCCGTCGGCGCCTGGGCCATCGGCGGAACGACGGGGGGGGGCTGGGGCGCGGGCGCCGGATGATGCTCGGGCGGTCGAGGCGGAGGGGGCGTCTGTTCCTGTCGCTCCTGCATGGCGATCTGCCGGCCCGCCGCCCAGGCCTGCGCGTAGCCTGCGCGAACCCCCTCCTTGAAGCCCGCCTCGCCCACCTGCTCCAGTCGAGCGGCGAGCGTGTCGTTCATTCCAGCCATGAATCCTTCGACTTCGCCTGCGCGCCGGCCCTCGTGCCTGCCTTGTCCGAAAGCCTGGTCGAAGGCCTCGCGGTTCCAGGCGCGCGCCATCATCGCCTGGATGGATTTCATGTCCGCGCCCATGATGCCGGGTTCCTGGGGTGGGGCCATGGAGGCAAGAATCGCAGCCTCATCCATGCCGCCCGGGTCCGCGGACAGGGTTGAAGCCAGGCCACGCCGCCCCTCCATGAGTCCATGCTCGCGCCCCTGTCGCATGCCTTCCTGCCTGCGTGCATCATATTTGCGCCTGAGGCGGGCGATGGCCTCGGCCTGCCCCTTCTTGAGACCCGCCGTGAAGCCGCCACGATACCCGGTCGCGAAACCCGCGCGATACCCGGCGTCGAGCTCGCAGCGGGGCGACCAGCCGAATGGATAGGTTGTCTCGCACCCCGTCCAGTCGAGCCGCTCGGTGGCATGGCGGTTGGGGCCGTAAGGCGTATCCCGGGCCTCCTCGTCGGGCAGCAGGCCGGTCCGCGGGTGCGGAAAGCACTGCAGGCGGTGGATACGGTGTAACAAGAGGGTATGCTCCGCGTGTCCCAGGCCGGAGTTGAGCAACAGGCGCGGAACGCGCCGGTCCGGCGGATCTTTCCTGTCAAACCCCCAGCGCCTGAGTCCGACGCCTTGCGCGGGATACGGTCCGGCGGGCGGGCAGGTCGAGCGCGCCGCGCCATCCTGGCGCACATCGATGAAATCGCGCTCGCGACGCAGGGCGCAGAAATCCCATGACAGGACGCAGCGCTCGACCTCCCCGCCCAGTTCGGGGAAGCGCTCGGCGGTTTGGTCCATCACC
The DNA here is from genome assembly GCA_006212015.1 of Halothiobacillaceae bacterium. GTDB lineage: Bacteria > Pseudomonadota > Gammaproteobacteria > Halothiobacillales > Halothiobacillaceae > Thiofaba. The sequence goes on along the minus strand of SDAY01000006.1, from coordinate 16,490 downwards.
CTGAGCATGATGTCGAGCGAACCGGCGTGCAGTTCGGCGTGGTCTTCGCCTCGCCTGTCCGCCGGCAGACCGAGGGAGGATAGAGGTTGATTGCAGAGCGCCTCGAGCGCCTGGAGCGCCTCGTTCGACTCGATGGAGCAATGCAGCGTTTCCAGTTGCTTCAACAGCGTGGAGGTCGTTGTCGCCCATGGACCTGCCGCCGAAGGCGAGGCAAGGCCCAGTCCGAACACAAGCGCCAGTGGGATGAGGGGGCGCTGGATGAAGGCGCTCAACACGATGAACGGCCGGTCGCGCGGGCCACGCCGTGCGGTAGGCAGGTCACGCGCTCCGCCATCCTCGGGGCGAGCCTACTGGGGCGATGCGCAAGGCGTGCAGACGGGCTGGCCCGGCAGGCACTTGCCCTGGTTTTTCGGGTCGGCAAGCGCGCCCTCGTCGATCTCGAAACCAAGTTTGCAGCGCTCGCAGCGCGGCGTCAGCTCGCCGTACATCTTGTGAAGGATGCTGGTGAGGATCACGCCATTGGTGTTGGCGGTGATCGCCTTGTTGTAACCGAGGCCCTTCTCGTAGATGCCCGAATACCAGCCTCGTTCCGGGTCATGCGCGCTCTTGACGAAATCGTAGAGTACGCCCGAATACGGGTCGTTCGGCTTGAGGTAGGCCATCGACATGGCGGCCTTGACGGAAACCGAGCGCAGCTTGTCCATGTCCACGCCCGTATCGGTGATGGTGCTCCATGCGGTCCCCGCCACGAAGATGGTGTTGTAGACGAAGTAGGGATCGCGGTCGATATTGTCCTCGGATACCGCCGTGACTTGACCCGTACGCTTCCAGCGGCGCTTCTGCACCTCGTAGATGTTGTCGATCAGGGCGCGGTTGCCGTCGTCGACGCCATTCTCCATCGCGTCCATGACATAGGACTCGGTCACGACGTAGTTGTAGGCGCCAAGCTGGCGGGGGTCGCGGCTGTCATAGGCGATGGGAACCCCGTAAATATCCGTCTTGGTCGCAAACTTGTTGTCGTAGTGCGCGGCAATGCGCTGGTCGAACCCGAGCCGTTGGAAGATCTTGCCCGCGTACTGCTCATAGCCAAGTCGCCCCTCTTGCAGAACCTGGATCTTCTTGGTCACGGGGTCGAGCATCAGGCCGAACATCTGACCGTCCTTGATCAGTCGACAATAGTTCCAGCGGAGAATGGCCGCACGCGCGGCAAGCTCATGCTTGGCATGCATGCACGACAGGATGTTCAGCCATCCGATCATGCGCGCCAGGTCGAGCGCGGAAACGCCGATGCCATCGGGCGTGGGGTTGTTGTTGTAGTCCACCATCTTGCCGGTCATGGTGTTGTACACCTTGTTCGGCGCCTCGCCGTTGAACAGCTCCATGGTGTTCAGCGTGGTCAGCATGGCAATGATGCGGTCATCAAAGGTCTTCTGGTCGATGAATCCCAGTTCGCGCGCCGCGATGGTCGCCGCCAGCGCGGATGCGCTGTCCCACATGGTCGTGGACGGATACTTGTCCGCCGCGTTGTACAGGCCCGTGGCGGGCTGATAGTTGTTCTCGAAATAGCGCCAGGCGATGCGCGCGATCCGAAGGTCCTCGTCGCACAGCGGCCTAGGCGGATTCAGGCAGGCTGGCTTGTCCATGTAGACGGCGCACGCAGCCTTCTGTTCGCTCGTTGTCCGGGACGCATCCTTCGCCCCGCCCTGGTCGCTGCTCATGATGATAAGGGAGGCGGCTCCCCCTCCCAGCGCGAGGGTAAGCCCCCCCAGTATCAGGGCGCGTCGTTGTGCCTGTTTCTCGTCCATCATTCAGCCCCCGCCCGGGAAATAATGTTGTCGATTCTTGCAAGGACGGCCTCGGCCGAGGCGGCCTTGTCCCCGCCCATCCATTTCGCGGAGGTGATGTCGATGGGCTCCATCAAGCCGCGAAGATCGCCCTGCTGGTCGACGTAGTAGTCGCCGGCCATCCAGAGCGGATCCTTCGTGGCGATGAGTCGGGCAGCCGCCTCTTCGAACTTCCCGGCTGCCCGGAGCGCGTCGGCCTCGGCAATCCGCGCGCGAGCCTTTCGAAGGCTGGCAAGCATTTCCGCCTTCTTTTCACGCGCCCTCTCGCGATCGTTGACTTCCTTGCGGAAGGCGGCGACCTCGCTGCCTGATTGTTCGAGGTTTTTTGCCAGATCGGCGTTCGTCGTCCTGATGCTTGCCATGTCGTTGCGTATGTCCGCCAGCCCCGTATCGAGAGCGGCGTGCATGGACTGGATCTTGAACACGATAAAGCTGGTCATGATGAAAACAGCGACGGTCATGGCCCGGAATAGCAGGGACATGGCATCAATCCTTCATCTCTATGTAAGGCCGTACCATGGGGCCGAATTTACGGTAGCAAAGGCTCTCGAGAATGATGCCATTGGTATTCGCGGTGATGGCGGTGTTCGGCTTGCCCGTCTGCTCATAAAGGCCGGAGTACCAGCCCTTCTTCGGGTCATGGAGCTTTTCGACGGCGTGCATCAGCTTTTCGGTGTAGCTGGTGCGGTAGAGCATGTGCCACCCCATCGCCGCCTTGGTGCTGATGCTGCGGAAGGCCGAGGCGTCCTCGCCCTTTTCCGTGATGGTGTTCCATGACTTGCCCGAGGTGAAGACGGTGTTGTAGACGAAGTATGGCGCCTGATCGATGTTGTCCTCCGAGACGGCGGTCAGCTGGCCGGTGCGCTCGAAGCGCTCTTCCTGCGCGCGGAATACACGGAAGGCGAACTCTTTCGAGGTGTTGTCCCAGCCGTATTCGATGCCGTCAAGAATGTAAGGCTCGCTGACGACATAGTTGTGCGCGTGGTAGCGCTCGGGCACGCGACTGTCCGTGGGGACATTGACCCCGTAGATGTCGATGTACTGGAGGTGATCGCCGTAGAGCATGGCTCGGGAGACATCCAGCCCAAGAAGGCTGAGCGATTTGGCTGCATATTCTTCATAGCCCAGCCGCCCCTCCTGCAGGAGTTGAATGACACTGTTTCCGTCCAGGGCGGCGCCCTGGAGCGCGCCGTCCTTGAGCAGGGCGTTGAAATCCCATGCGGCAACGACGCTCTTGACCTCGTCGGTGTGGGATGGATAGTTCCAGATCAGGATGTTCAGCGGCGACAGCAGGCGGCCAATGTCGATGGCCGACCAGCCGATCCCCTTGTCCGTGGGCTGGTTGTTGTAGTCCACCATGGCCAGGGTGCGGGTGTCATAGGCCTTGTTGGGCAGCTTGCCGTCGAACAGCTGTACCCGCGCCAGCGACCGGAGCGACTGCGTGATCCTCTGGTCGAACTCCTTCCGGGGAATGATGCCGAGTCGCTCGGCCGCGATCGTGGCGAGCAGGTAGGAGGATGTGTCCCATAGCGTGGTGGAAGGGTAGCCATCCACCGAGTTGACCAGGCCGGTTGCGGCTTGAGTGTTGTTCTGGAAATAGAGCCATGCAGTCCGCGCCCAACTCATTTCCTGCTCGGTCAACGGCGTGGGCTTGGCCAGGGGAATATCATGAGTCTTCTTGACCTGAAGATAGTCTGCCGTCTTTTCCTCAAGCTCCAGCCGATCAAGGGTGATCACCAGGCCGAAGGCGGCGGTGAGCCCGGCCAGGAAGACGATGTGACTGCGAGCGCGGATCAGGTTTTCCTTCATGCTCATGTGGATGCTCCAGAGGGTTCGGTGTCTTGTTCGGGTTTCCAGAAAGCGGCAAGGACAATGCCCATCAGCGCCCATATGTTGTTGATGCCCCAGAAGGTATTGACCAGCAGCCCGTCAAGGTTGTGGTGACTGTAGAAGAACAGATAGCTGATCCAGGCGAATATCAGCCCGGCGACGGTCAGCGCGATGACCGCGAGCTGGGCCCAGACCAGGCGAATGAAGGTACCCTCCTGGCGGTCCTTCGGGGTGACCGGGAATTTGATCTTTTCGCCGCGAAGAACGGTCCACAGCGCGCGCAGGTTGATGGGGAAGAACGAAATGTAGTTCGCCTTGGCCTGGTAGCTCGCCAGCCCCCAGTAGGCGGCCATGAAGGCCAGTTCGGTGGCGAACAGGAAGGGCAGGATGTGGACGTAAAAATCCATCGAGTAGGCGCTGACGGGGGCGATGGCGGTGAACAGGTAGATGAGCGGAGCGATCAGGAACAGGACGTTCCAGATGCCGCCCAGGTAAGACCATATCGTGGCCCCGTAAAGAACGCGCTGTGATGTGGTCAGGCCCTTGCGGGTCAGCGGGTTGTCATGCAGCGTGATGTCGAGCGTTCCCCCTGCGTACTTGAAGCGCTGGATGGACCACGCCAGAAGATCCTGCGGGGAGAGCATCTTGGATTCCACCTGCGGGTGCATCACCGACTTCCATTTTCTGTCGAGGTCGGAGTGCAGCACGATGGACGTGTAGATGTCTTCCGAGACGTGGAATTTGTATGGCGTGAACTCTTCTTCCAGCATGGTGTGCTGGCGAAGCATGTTCGTGGCGCTTGCGTCTATGGTGTCCTCTTGAGTCAGGCGCTTGAATTCCTCCGCGCGCCGGTGCGACTCATGGTCCACCTGCTCGACCCAGCCCTTGAGCGCGGCCTCCATGACGGCCTCGCGGCGGTGAATGGAGCCCGCCCCGCAGCAGAAGGAGGCGTTGTAGGGATTGCGGCGGCGCATGATGATGTCGTAGAACATCTTCGGATCATTGACGAAGGGGTCCTGGCCGACCCGTATGGGGCCCATGAGGGCCTCCGCCATGCGCCCAAGCCAGCGTCCCGGGGCGCCCAGCCAGCGCTCCATGGCCTTCGGCAGGGGCGTGCCCTCCGGAATGTCATAGAACCACTGCGGCGTTTGCACCCAGGCGACCTGGGGGTCACGGAAGTACCCCAGGGTGTTTTCCAGAAAGGAGGGAAATAGCCGGGTATCCGCATCGCAAATGGCCATGAAGTCGCCATCCGTCTGCTCCATGGCATTGCGCAGGTTGCCCGCCTTGAAGCCGACATTGTTGCCGCGGCTGATGTAGTTCACGCCCTCCTCGTCGCAGACCTTGCGCATCGCCTCGCGACGGCCGTCATCCAGCACATGAATCCTGAGGGTGATGTCGCCCGGATAGCTGACCTTCTTCGCATCCCGAATGCTGAGACGCACGAGCTCTTCGTCTTCGCTATAGGTGGCAATGAAAATGTCGACCTTCACGGGACGGGAAAGGTGCCCCTCCGAGGTTTCGAGGCATTGCAGGATGTCCGACGGCGCGGGCTGCATGGGGTAGTCCCGCACCTTCCACAGGTTGAAGCCGAAGAGCAGCAGGCCGATGTAGGCCCCCGTCTCCGCCACGACGAGAGGGATGGCGTACCAGAGCGCCTCCATGTTGAGCGAGCTGGTCCACCGCCACGCGATGTACCAGCCGCCGATCACGAGCGCGATGACCAGAAGAAACTGCCAGATGGCCTCGACCCAGGGCGAATAGGGTAGTGGCGGTTCGGGTTTCCTGTCCTCGAAGCGGTCAAAGTAGAAGCCCATGGATCAGTCTCCGTTCAGTGTGGAGCCAAGCAGCTCGATGAGGCCGATCAGCGCCGCGTTGTAATCAATGGCGAATTCGTTGGTGGCGTAGGAGTGGTCGTGGTCCAAATAACTCAACATGCCCAGGCCCTTGGGGGCGACGCCATCCTGGGCGCTATCGTTCGGACCGCCGACCAGCAGCCCCGGGATGTACATGCCGGTATTGCGGCTCAGGATATGGTTCACCCGCCGCACGGGCCGTTCGCCCACCCCGCTGACAAAACTGATCCCGAAGGCGTTGCGGCCCAGCAGGTAATGTACTTGATCCGCCGCAGCGTCGCGATAGACCTTGTCGCCGGTCAGGGTGTAGGCATGCAGCAAGGTGATGCCCTCCTCCGCAGTCATTTTGTTCGAACCCCAAATGAACCGGGTATTGGCGAGCCTGAAGGGGTGGTTGTGCACGCGCTGGAGTATGGCGGAGGCCCGTTCAAGAAGGCGCGACTTGATGATCGGACGCAGCTCGTCCAGGCGTTTGTCCGGATGCTGAAGCAGGGTCCAGAGGACGAGCGCCGAGTGGTCTTTCCACTCGAACAGCGTGTAGGGCGAGGAGGGGGCGAGGGCCTGCACGACCTCCAGGAAAGGGATTTCACCGGTGGTGACAAAGAGTTCGCCGGCGGCCGCCAGGCGGTCATCCCTGTCCGTATGGAGCGCGGCCTCTCCATCGATGTCGGACGCCATGTAGCCGCCCGACCCGGCGTCGTCGCCCGGCCGGTGGTCGACGCGCATGTCCGGATTTTGCTCCAGCCAGTGCCAGGCCTTGCGCGCGGCCATGAGGCACCGCTCGGAAAGATCGCGGTCCGTTTTTCTGTATACGCGGGCGGCTTGCGCCATGACGGCTGCGAACTTGCCCGTTTCGGGGCTGGAAATGCCATAGACGAGGCGTGGCTGATGATCGCGCTCCGGCCCGGCCTCCTCGGGCCAGCGGGCGCCGGACAGTTTGCGGTAGACCGCGCCATCCTGGCGCTGCATCCGCAGCATCCAGTCCAGCTCGTAGCGCACCTCGTCGAGCAGGTCGGGCTTGCCGTTGCCGGACTCGGGGATGTCAAGCTGGCCATCCGGATAGCGATCCGGACGCCTTTCGTAGATATCAAGCAGTCGAGCAACGGTGACGGCAGCCGGCGCAATGTACTTTCCGTAGTCCCCGGCGTCGTGCCAGCCGCCCATGGCGGGCCAGGGCGCGCCCTTGGCATTGATCGCATCGGCATGCGCGATGACCCCGTCCCCAAGGTGACATGCCGCGTGCTTCAGTCCGGTCTTTTGGTCATGGATGGCGACGCCGCAGCGTTGCAGATAGTACGCGCGCATCAGCAGGTTCGACACCCCGGCATAGGGCCATGGCCCTATTTCGAATGCGGGGGAATGGAGCGCGCCCTGGGTCAGGCGATAGCGTCCGTGCGTCCTGAGGGCGCCGAAGGAGACTTCGCGAATGCTCATCCCGTCGACGATGCGGGGGGGCGCGGGGACGATCAGTTCAGCAACCTTGTTGGTGTCCGCATGCCTGAGCAGGACCGGCGCATCATCGCTGTTCAACAGCAGGGCAGTCTTGGGCAGGCCGTTCATGTACCCGGCCTGATTCACCATGATGCCGCCAACATGGGGAGATGGCGGAGGGACGGATTCGTCGGCCTGCGCGGAGTGGCCGGCAAGGCCGCCGCATATCATCATGAGCCAGGCTAGGAGCTGCGGCCTCACTTGATGTCTTCGATGTGTCGCTGGCAAGGCATGCACTCCGCGTCTATGGAAGGACCACGGGGATAGCCCGTGGCCGATATGAAGTCCCGCTTGGGGCGCACCGCGCGACCTTCCGGGCCTTGAGGTGGCGCGCTCCCGGCCTGGCTCCTTGTCATCGTGGCGCCACGGGCGTCCGGGCCTGCGTGGACGGGGTGATGGTGAATGGATAACGGTTATGTCCCAGGGTGAGTCCATCCGCGGAAACGATGCGGGTGAGCAGTACATAGTCGCCCGGCTGGAACCCCGCAGTGTCGATCTCCAGCGGCCCGAGCTCGTGACTTGCGTCTGCGGCCAAAGGATCAAGCGCCCACTCGCGCTGGACCAGGACACGCTCTCCGGCGCGCAGGTCGAGCTGGTAGCGTGCATTCCTGATGTCCTGCCACAGGTCGTTGATGCCCCACGGGCGCAGGCTCAGGCGCTCCCCTGCCGCGTAGGCGTCACGCAATCCATCGATGCCCGGGAGTACCGGCTGATAGGCGATTTTAAGCGCCTCATAGCCGGGTTTGGGGATGCGCCAGTAGTCCACCGTCCCCCAGTTGATCGAGGGCCAGTCCTCGACGAACATGAACTGGAAGATCGCGCTGACAGGCTGATACCGTTGCCTTCGATAGGATTCCGCAGCGAACTTGATCAAGCGCGCCTGGTATTGCTGGGTGTTGGCGATGAACTCGCCGATATGGCTTCCCGCCGGAACCTTGGCGAGGTCAAAGGTTTCATGCCGCTGGAAGTTGTGGTAGGACCATTTCGACCAGTCCTGATCGTTGTCGGGCCAGAGCTCGTCCTCGTTAAAGATGCGGCGAAGCGAGGCCAGTTCCGGCAGGGCCTGCGCGCCATACTCGGTGATCCATGGCGTCACGGCGGGTTTGCCATAATCCTTCCAGTCGCCCGAGTACCAGCCAAACCATGGGTGCTCGTAGGTGGCCGATACCTTGTGCGTCACGCGCGTCGAATCCAGTCTCGACACATCGCGCTCGAGCAGGTCGTCGAGGATCCTGTTCTGGTCCGGCGCATAGTCGGGATATTTCCATTTCATCCAGGACGCATCCCATGGCGGTTCATTGTGCATGGACCACACAGCGATGGACGGATGGTTCTGGAGGTGCTCGACCATGTCGCGGGCTTGCGAGCGCGCCTCAGCCAGGAAGTCGGCGCTGTCGCTGTAGCCCCATTGCAGCGGGAAGTCCTGGAGCACCAGCATTCCGGCGCGGTCGCAGGCCTCGTAAAAGGCGGGGGCCTCGATATGTGCATGGACCCGAACGGCATTGACATGCGCCTCGGTCATCATGCGGAGATCCTGCGCATAGCGCGCGGCATCCATTTCCGCGAGCCACTGGGTCGAGATGTAGTTGGTGCCGCGGATGAACAGCCGCCTGCCGTTGACAAACCAGGCCTGGGTGACGGGATCGACCGTGAAGGTCCTGTAGCCGAAGACGGTCTCCTTGCGATCAAGGATGCGCTGGCCATCGCGCAGGATCAGGCTCAGGCGGTACAGGTTGGGTGCGCCATGTTCGCGCGGCCACCATGGCTTCGGTTGATGGATGGGAATGTCGAGGCTCAGGCCCTCCCCGCGCCGGAGCGAAACTGGCTGGATTTGCACGATGGGCGCGCCATCGAAGTTTTCTGGTCTGATGTGGACCTCGACCTCGGAGATGGCGTCGGCCTCACCGCCGATGGCCGCATCGACATGGGTCGTCCAGGCGCCGCCCGCTTGCGAACGGGGCGTGACGCGCAGCGTGCGCACGGCGGCTGCATCGGATAGTTCCAGGGTGACAGGGGCCCAGATGCCCCCTGTGTTCCTTTCCTGCCCGCGTGGAGACCACGCACCGCCCGGGCGGGTGTCGTGGTGGCTGTAAATGCCCTTGATGAGCCGCTTGCGCAGCGACCAGGCGTGCAGGGGGTCTTCGATGGGACTGTCTACAAGGACATGCAAGGTGTTCTCGCCCTGGCGGACATGGCGTGAGATGTCGAAGTCGAAGGGCTGGAAATAGCCCTCGTGGTGGCCGAGGTGGTGTCCGTTGAGCCATGCATCGGCGGCATAATCGACGGCGTTGAAGACCAGTCGGATATGCCTGTCCATGTCCTTGGCATTGAGCGTGAACGTGCGCCGATACCAGACCCGGCCATGCATTTCATGCCCCTGGCGGTACCAGTTGTCCGGCACCTGGATGTCGCGCCAGCCGGTTTCCGCATCCACCGCGGCTGGCGCGGCGGGACGAAGTTCGCCGGCCAGGAAGCTCCATGTACCGTTCAGGGCGTGTGTCCGGGGCTCCGCATCCTGAAGCTGAGTGGAATGGCTGGCGCATCCGCTGTGCGCCGCCACGATCAGCATCAACAGCGCAAGCCGAAGAGCGCGCATCAGGATGGCCTCGGGTTCTGGGTGAAATTGACATGAAGCCGCAGCTTGTTCCGCCCCCCATGGGTTTGATATTCGACGTTGTCGCAGAGCTCAAAAATGAGCATCAGCCCCCAGCCGCCCTCCGGGAGGGCATCGAGGTTGTCGCGGGCCAGCTCGCGCGCGACCGGCGGTGATATCAGCATCTCCGGCGGAAGGCTGAGCCCTTCATCGGAAATCTCGACGGTGATGTTGCGCTCTCCCCGGAGGAAGTCGAGGTGAATCGAATGGTGTTCTTCGAGCTTGTACGCATGCTCGATGACATTGGTGAGCGCTTCCGTCAATGCGAGATCCAGCCTGTCGAGATCGGACGGGGGGATGGGCAGGTTGGCGCAAAACGCACGCAACGCTTCCGAGGCGCCCGCAAGATGTTCGAGTCGGCTGGTGAGTTCCAGATGATGCCTTGGCATGTCCATGACGCACCTCCATCAATGCGTTCCGGATCCATGGGCGGCGCACGCCATGGAGCGCGTCGCTCGTCCTTCGCCCGTTCAGGTACGCAGTCGATCGAGCGTGTCGGCTTCGTTTCCCAGGATGGGGAAGATTTTGTCCATGCGCGTCAGGCGGAACAGGCTCTCTACAAGCCCGGTCACCCCAAACAGGGCCAGATCACCCTTGTCGCCCATGAGCTTCAGCCCTCCCACGAGCGCGCCAAGACCGCTTGAATCCATGAACTCAACCTTGCTGAGGTCCAGGGCGATGCGCCTGTGACCCGCTTGAATGAGCTCCTGGAACATCGCCCTGAAGTCAGAGGCCCGCGCCGCGTCAATGCGCTTTTCCTGAATGCGGACGATGCTGATGCCATCAACTTGGCTGATTTCAGTGTGCATGTGCGTTTCCCTTGTGTATGGACGGCCGGTCTGCCTGCCCGCCCGCCGTAGGAATGGCGAGGCTCCTGACCGATGGGCGGACGGGCCCGGATCAACCCCGCCGTCTTCATCATACGGTTGGAGGGGGGCCTGAACAATACCCTCGCGCACCCGCCTGGCCGTGCATCCCCCTGGCGGCCAGGCGAGTCATGCCCGGTCAAGGGCGCAAGGCCCCGGGGTTCCGAATTCCATGGCGATCACGGTCACGTCGTCCTCGGGCAGGTCGCTGCCCCGCCATGCCAGCAGGTCGTCCTTGAGGCTTGCGAGGGCCTCATGGAGCGACAAGCGGGAGAGGGCGCCGAGTCGCGCGCCCAGGCGATCCTGGCCGTACGGATCCCCCGCAGGGGACTCGCACTCGGTGACCCCGTCGGAATAGAGGAACAAGCGGCTGCCGTGGGGCAGGGTCAGGTTCGAAACCTCGACATCACCGGGGTCGAACTCGAACATGCCGATGGCCAGCCCGCCGGTCCCCAGCGGCTGGGCGATGGTGTCCGCGTCCGCGAGGAGCAGGGGCGGCGGGTGTCCGGATTGGGCGAGACAGAGCTGGCCGGTCTCCGTGTCGAGGATGCCGAAGATCATGGTCATGTAGTGACCGGTGTCCTTCATCGAAAGGAAATGGCGGTTGATGCCGGTGACCACCTCGCGAACGATGATCTCGATCCCCTCCCCCTTTTCCGCCACGGCGGCAATCTGCTGGGGGGTGTACATCAGGCGGGTGTGCGCGGTGAAGGCCAGCATGGCCGCGGCGACGCCATGTCCGGACACGTCGAGGATGTAGAGCGCCGCCAGGCGGTCGTTGACCATGAAGTAGTCGAACGTGTCGCCCCCGATGTAGCAGGAGGGGTCGAGTATCCAGTCGAAGGTGGCGGCGCCGAGGGAGGCGGGCTTCGGCAGCAGGTCGAACTGGACCTTCTGGGCCGAGGCCAGCTCCTTGCTCAGGAAGGCATGGGCCATGTTCAGCTTCTGGTTGCGGATGGCCAGATCGCTGTGCAGCGTCAGCATGCGCTGGGCGGTCCGCAGCCTCGCCCTTAGTTCGGCCGTGCTGATGGGCTTGCGAATGAAGTCATCCGCCCCGGCGTCCAGGGCGCTCATGTGCGCGCCAGCGTCTTCGCGGCCTGTCAGCATGACGATGTAGATGAAACGCCCAGGGTGGCGCTCACGGAGGGTCTGGCAGAGGGTCGGCCCGTCCATGCCGGGCATGTCCCAGTCGCTGATCACGATGTGGATGCCGGATGTCTCCATCGTCTCCAGGGCCTCGAGGCCATCACGGACTTCGATTGGGGAAAAGCCGAGCTTGTGCAGGAGCGCGGCGAGCAGCTTGCGGGTGGGGGCGTCATCCTCCGCGATGAGCACCGGCGTGATGGCTGGGGATGTCATGGGGCATCCCTCAGCCGGGCGAGATGCTGGGTGAGGGCCTCGTGGGTGCTGACGGCCTCGTCATCGATCATGCGGACCGTGGGCCGGGCGGCATCCAGCGCTTGGTCGGCCGCCTGGATCTCCAGCTCGCGGCACAGCGAAGCCAGGCGCTGGGCGCCGAGGTTGCCAGCGCTGCCCTTGAGTGAGTGCGCCTCGCGGCGCAGGGTGTCCGCATCGCCGGCCGCCAGGGCCTTGTGCAAGGTCTCGATCTGGCCGGGGAGGTATTCGAGGAAGAACTCGATGATGCTCGCCACCTCGCCGCCGAGCGCGTCGTTGAGCTGTCCGAGCAGCTCGGTGTCGATGGCGGGCTCGTCCTGGTCTCGCACCCTTCCGGTATCCATGCCGGAAGCCCGTCCGGGTGCGGCGCTCGACGCGCTGGCCTCGTGTTGAGGGCTCGGGGGGGCAGATTGCATGTCGACACCTTCTTCTGTCACGTTGATCGCATCCCGCGAGGGGTCGTCCTCGCTGGCATGAACCGTCTTGTTCTCGCCCGTGCCAAGCCAGCGGCGCAGCAGGTCGCCCAAATCCTCGGGCTTGAAGGGCTTGGTCAGGTGCCCGTTCATGCCGGCGGCGTAGCAGGGGTCGAGCTCCTCGCGGGTGGCGTGGGCCGTGAGCGCGAGGATGGGCGCGGGCCTCTGGCCATGACGCTTCTCGTGCTCCCGGATCAGCCGGGTGGCGCGCATGCCGTCCATCACCGGCATCTGGCAGTCCATCAGCACCAGATCGTAGAGACGGTCCTTGAAGGCATCGACCGCCTCCTGGCCGTTCTCGGCGATGTCCGGCTGGATGCCGAAGCGGGCCAGGATGCCGGTCGCCACCTTGCGGTTGACCGCGTTGTCCTCGACCAGCAGCACGCGGGCATGGCCGAGGTTGAGGGCGGCGTATCCCTTGCCCTTGCGCTCCATGGCGACGCGGTCGCCCAGTCCCATGACCCGCACCAGGGCCTGGTGCAGCTCGGCCTGGATCACCGGCTTGGTGAGGCGGGCGTCGAAGAGGGCATCCTCCTCGCGCTGGCCCTCGTCCCGCTTGATGTAGGAGGTGATCAGCACCAGCGGCGTCGCGCGCAGCGGGTTGTTGGCGCGGATGGCCCGCGCCAGCTGCCGGCCGTCCATGCCCGGCATCAGCATGTCGAGCAGGGCGAGGTCGTAGGGCTCGCCGCGCTGGGCGGCGTCCATCAGCTGCACGAGGGCCTTGGCCCCGTCCTCGACGCTGTGCGGGATCATCCCCCAGGCGGTGCAGAACCGCTCGAAGATGATGCGGTTGGTCGGGTTGTCGTCGGCGACCAGCACGGTCTTGCCGAACAGGCCGGGGTGCGGGTCGAACATCTGGTCGACGCGATGCGCCTTGCTCAGCGGCAGGATGAACCAGAAGGTGCTGCCGCGCCCGACTTCGGAGGTGAGCTCGAGCGTGCCGCCCATCAGCTCGATCAGGCGCCGGCTGAGGGTGAGGCCCAGGCCCGTGCCGCCGAACCTGCGCGTGGTCGAGCTGTCGGCCTGGCCGAAGGCCTCGAAGATGCGCCCCTGCGCCTCGGCCGGGATGCCGATGCCGGTGTCGCGCACCTCGAAACGCACCCAAATCCGTTCATCGTCCTCGCGCTCCGGGCGGGCGTGGACGATGACCTCGCCCTTCTCGGTGAACTTGATCGCGTTGCCGGTGAGGTTGGTGAGGACCTGGCGCAGGCGCACCGGGTCGCCAAGCAGCCAGTGCGGCAGGGAGGGGTCGACGAACACGGTGAGTTCCAGGCCCTTTTCCTGGGCGCGGGCGGCGAGCAGCTTGGCCATGTCCTCGACCGTGGGGTAGAGGTCGAACTCCACCGCCTCGACCTTCATGTGCCCGGCCTCCATCTTCGACAGGTCGAGGATGTCGTTGAGCAGCGCGAGCAGGGTGTCGCCGGAGCTGTAGGCGATGTCGAGATATTCATGCTGCTCGGGCGTGAGCGGGGTGTCCAGCGCCAGGCTGAGCATGCCCAGCACGCCGTTGAGCGGGGTGCGGATCTCGTGGCTCATGTTGGCGAGGAACTCGGACTTGATGCGCGCCGTATGCTCGGCGGCCTCGCGCGCCTCGCGCAGCGCCTGCTCGGCCCGCTTGCGCTCGCTGATGTCGCGGAACACGGTGACCGAACCTTTGGGGCGGCCGCGGCGCATGATCGGGGCGCTGGTGGCCTCGACCGGCAGCAGGCCGCCCTCGGCGGTGCGGAACAGCTCGTTGTCGCTACGGAAGATCTGGCCGGCCTCGGTGGCGAGGCGGATGGGGCAGCGCTCCAGCGGCACGCCGCCGCCGGCGTCGTCATGCGCGTGGATGAGGTCGTGCGCGACCGCGCCCGCCAGCCGTGCCGGCGTGAAGCCGAGGATGTCGCGCAGGGCGGGGTTGAAGTAGGTGATGCGGCCGTGTTCATCCTGCATGAACAGGCCTTCCACCATGGTGTCGGTGACTGTGCGCAGGCGTTCCTGTTCCTCGGCAAGGTACAGTCGGGCCATGCCCTGGCGGTGGCGCATCCACACGAAGGCGCCGAGCAGCAGCACGCCGATCATGGCGATGCCGGCGAGGTTGACGGCGTATGCGTCCAGCACGGGCACGGGCGCGGCGGTGACGATGTAGCCCGCGCGCTGGCCGTTGACCTCGGCGATCGGGGTGAAGGCCAGGGCGTGGTAGCGGAACAGGCCGGTGCGGACGGGCAGCGCGAAGGCCTCGCCCTTGTGCATCTGCGCCTGGATGAAGGGCAGCCTTGCGGGCAGGTGATCGAGCACCGGCTTCAGCGGCGCGGTGACGGTGGTCTCCGGCAGCGGGCGCAGCGCGGCGTCGATGGCCTCGACCACGAACCCCTCGCCGAAGGGGGAGGGGCGGTAGATCGAGCGCTCGGCCGGGGAGATCCGCTCCATCAGGGGCCTGGCGTCCAGCACCAGCATGAAGCCGTGGTCCGGTAGCAGCTTGTTCATTTCCTGGCGGATGGCGTCGAACGCGACGCCGGTTTCCACCATGCCCAGGAACTCGCCGTCCAGTTCCAGGGGGTAGATGTTCCTGAAGCCGTGGAACAGCTTGCCCCCCTCGAAGCCCTGCAGCACCGCGCGGTGTTCCAGCGCCTGTCGCACCAGCGGGCGGTCCTCGAGCAGCGGGTCGCCCGAGCGTTCGGGGCGATGCAGGCGCAGGTAGCTGTGGCCGTCCGGCTGAATGAAGTTCAGCTGGCGCAGGTCGGCCGCCGCCAGGCGGAGGTAGGTGGGATAGAGGTGGCGAAGCAGCAGGCCGCGCTGGATGGCGCGCTCCTCCTCGGTGGCGGCGTGCAGCCCGTCACGCAGCAGCTTGAGGGTCAGTGGCCGTGTCAGGATGGCGTCGTACAGGGTCCGGCTGACCGCGGCGTAGGTGTTGCCGACTGCGGAATAGGTGCTGTTGATGTGCTTCAGGAGGTCGCCGAGGTGGTCCTTCTTTTCCTCCTCCCAGAAGGCCAGCAGACCGCCGAGCAGGCCGCCGGAGAGCAGGAAGAAGAGCAGCAGGGAGCGGGCGAAGGGGGGCATGGTTCAGCGATCCATCTCGGTCTGGGTCCACTGCTGGCGCAGGGTGTCGAAGTCGGTGTCGGAGGACGGCACGGCACCATGCCGCATGTTGCCGCCCCAGCCGCGCATGAGTTCGGCATCGGCGGGGTTGTCCCTCGGGTGCAGGTCCAGCAGGGCCTCGCGCAGCAGGCGGCGCGTCTCGGCGGGCACGGTGTGCCGGTTGGCCACGAGCACGAAGCCCGGCACCGGGGGGCTCTCGGTCAAGACATTGAGGCCGAGCGAGGCGTATTTGCGCGCGATGGAGGTCTTCAGCCCGCCGGCGTCCGCCTGGTCGAGGATGACCGCCATGGCGACGGCGTCGTGCCGGTCGAGGTGGCTGCGCCGCGTCTCGCGCAGGGGCACGCCCGCCTGGCCCAGGATGGCGCCCATGCCGACGTCGCCGCAGGTCGAAAGCGGATCGGGCAGGGCCAGGCGCTTGCCCCGCATCCCGCCGGGGGGCAGGGGGTTGTTGCCGAACACCACCAGGGCGCAGGTGTAGCTGTCGCGTCCGTCGGGTTCGAGGAAGCGGACCAGGGGGGTGGCGGCGTCGAAGCCCTGGCTGAGCATCACGTAGGGCAGCGGGCCGACATAGGCAAGGTCGATCTCGTCGCGGCGGAAGCGCTCGATGAGCTCTTGGTAGTCCTTGGTGTAGACGAGCTTGATCGCGCGACCGGCCTTTTCCTCCAGGTAGCGCACCGGGCCGATGTATTCCTGCACCATCGCCTCCTGGCTCACCATCGGCAGGGGGGCGAAGCGCAGCGGCGGTTCGGCGGCCATCGCGGCCGGAATCAGCCCGAGCAGGGCAGCAAGTAGGGGGAGAAGGTGCATGAGGTCGCAATTCTGGGATGTTCTTTCCGTCATCCTCGACGGGTGCGCTGGATGCGTCAAGCATGGACAAGAAAAACCCCGCCGGGCAGGGCCGAGGCGGGGTTGTTCGCGGGGCGCGCGGGGATCAGTTCAGGATGTAGTACATCGTGTCCTTGTTCATCTCGTAGGACCACGGCAGGTTGGCGTTCTTCCAGCCG
>SDAY01000186.1 GCA_006212015.1 Halothiobacillaceae bacterium | reverse complement strand
CCGAGCGTCTTCACGGCCTGGCCGCCGGGCGTCTCATGCTCTTGCCAGAGCATGATGACGGAGGCCTCTTTCTCATGCGGGAACCCGTCTTCCAGCACGGTCCATACCCGGTCGCGCACGGCGGGCGAGATTCGCGGGGCGCTGTAGACGCCGGGCGCGAGTTCCAGCAGCACCGAGGCGAGAAACCCGCGCACGCGGGGCGAGACGTTACGGGTCACGATCACGGTCATCGACATCGAGGAGCTCCTTGATGCGGTCGATCATCTTCGGAATGAGCTTGTCCTGCCTGAACATCCGGGCGGCGCGCTGGCGCACTTCGCGTTCGAGCGACGGGGCCTTGCCGTCCTGATGCGCCTTGACCGCGCCGAAGGCGAGCGGGACGGTGATGTCCACACGGTACAGGTCGGCGATGTCGAGGGTGAAGGCGTTGCTGGACTGCTCGTGAATGAAGCCCAGCGGCGGCAGCGCGCCCACGGCGGCCACGGCGATGTCGGCGGCGGCCTCCACGAAGGTGGCGGCATGGTTGATGGCCTGATTGGGCAGGTCCGCCGCGTTGGGGTTGTCGCGGTCGTAATGTCGCCCGTTCCATTCGATGCCGAAGCTTTGGGCGACGGTCTTGTAGGCCTCCTTGATGCGCGCGCCTTCAATGCCGCGCAGGGTTTCGATGTCGCGGTGCGGCAGGATGCGCCCGAAGCGCCAGGCATAGAGCCGCCGCGCGGCGTCCAGTCGCTTGACGGGGTCGGCCCAGCGTTCGGCCTGCGCGCGGGCGACCTCGGAGCGGCCCTGCCCCATGGGCGGCGCGGTGTAGCTTTTCACGCCCCCTTCGCCCACGGCGGCGATGAGCGTGCCATGGCGGGCGCACAGGCGCAGCACGTCCTGGGTCAGGCTGGTGCCCGGTCCGAGCAGGATCATGGAGATGCCCTGGTAGGGCATGGCGTAATCGCCCGCCGCGAGATGGGCGCTGTTCGCAGCCACGAAGCGCAGGGTGCCGTCCTCCACGCTCAGGCGTCCGTACTCCAGCCACAGCAGGCCATGACGGTCGGCATGGGGAATGCGCGAGCTGGCCAGACCCAGGCGACCGGGCAGCAGTCCGACGGAGGCGCTCATCGCATCACCTCGGCGGGGCCAGCAGGATCATGCCCAGGCCGAAGGCGCGATGGCGTCCGATGCCGCGCGCAAGCAGGCGGGCGAAGGCCTCGGGGTCGCGGATGCGGCCCTGTCCGGCGAAGGTGACGATGGGGCGTTCCAGCGTGTGCCGGGTGCGCGCGTCGTCGTGTTTGCGGCGCATGAGGCGCAAGCGGGCGAGGGCGGTGATGTTCAGTTCGTCGAGCTCCAGTGCCTCGCCCCACTGGCGGCGGAGCCATGTCCGGTAGGTGTCTTCGCGCAGCTGGTTCAGGGCGTCCGATCCGCGCGGTGGCGCCGCATCGCCCAGACGGTCGAGGGTGTGCAGCAGGGCGTCCTTTTCCACGCCCTGGGTCGTGCGCACGATGGGGGTGGTCTGGACTTCGAACGCCAGCCGCTGCCCTTCGCGCCAGGCGGCGGGCATGGGCTTGCCGGCGAGCGAGCCGGCCTGAAGCGCGCCGAAGGCCTCGGGCGGGGCGAAGGCCTGGGCATGTTCCAGTAGTGCATTCGCATCGGAGGCGCTGTGGCCCAGCAGCTCTCCGCGTTCCTCGAAGTAACGGAAGGGCTGCGGGGCGAACGTACCGAACATGGCGGCAAGCCAGGCGTGCATGGCGTAGCCGTGACCTTCGTCGTGCCGGTCGAGCACGTCTTGTCCATGAGCGAAGCGCATTAAGGCTGCGGGTTCGATGCGCAGACGAATGAGATGAAGGGCGTTCATGAGGGTATCTCCAGAAAGCCGAAGGCATAACGCTGGCTGCCGCGATGCAGGTTGTTCCGCCAGTCGCGCAGGTCGTACACGTCGTCTTCGTGCTGGCCTAGGGCCTCGTCGGCGGGCCAGCAGGCGGGCATGCGCAACGCGCGGGGCCGCCCCGGCGCTTCGTCGGCCTGCGGGACTTGCGCAAGGCCTTCGCGCAGGTTCGCGGCCTGGAATCGCCCCAGCAGCAGGGGCGCGGCGGGCAGGCAGGTCTTGCGACCGATGAACAGGGGGCGAGCCGGGTGGCGTAGGGCAGCCTCAAGTTCGTCCAGCGTCGGCCCCTCGCCGTCGCGCAGGGTCAGCGCGAGGGTAGCGACGCCATTGGCCCAGTAGTGACGCCAGCGCTGGTGCGTGCCTTTTGTCGCGCCTCCAGTGCCGCGGTCCTCGCGCCGCCCGCGCGTGGTCCAGCCGGTGTCTAGCAGGTGCGCCTGTCCAAGATCCACGGTGTGATAGTCCACCAGCAGGGTGGGCTCGATGTCCCAGCGCGCGGCATGGCGCAGGCGCGCTTGCAGTCGGCCGGCGCGCTCGCCGTCCGCGTGGTCCCAGCCGAGGGCGTTGGCCAGCAGCCCGGCCAGCAGGCTGCGCCCGGGAAAGCGGTCGGTGGGGTTGATCTGATCGACAAGCACCCCGCCGAAGCTCATCAGCGGGGCGTCGAAACGCAGGAGCAGTCCGTCCATGCGTCAGCTCCAGAGGGCGTCGAGGCTGGCCGCGATGGCTGCATCCAGCGGCTGGGGCGCGAGCGGGGCGAAGATCGCCGCATCGTGGATGGTGGCCAGCGCGCGCTGGTCCGCCGTGACGCCGTACATGCCATCGAGGCGTTGCAGGTAGTCGCCCATCCGGTTGACGGCCTGCCGCATGGGTTCTCCGTCCTTCGTCTTGAGCGCGTCGAGGTAGGCGTTGGCGAGGGTGCGCGGTTGCTGCGCGCCGGTTTCCAGCAGCACGCATTCGGCGCGCGCGTAGGGCGCGGTGCTGCCCCGCTTGGCCCCCGGCGACTGGCTGGCGATGGCGTGGATGAGCGCCGTGAGCAGGCTGCGGGCCGTGCTCGCGTCCTGGGTACGCCAGTCCTTGCTGTCGCAGCCGGTCAGGTTGGCGATCAGCAGGGGAATGTCGATCACGACATGGCTGTAGTAGATGCCGGAGCCCAGTTCGCTCTGGTTGGCGTGCGCCGCGCCGGTTTCATCGTCGCGGTTGAGGTCGTCCACCACGGTGAAGTAGTCCATTTCGGTGTCGGCGGCCTGCACGGTGAAGGCATGCGCGACATGCACGGGGGCGTCGACGCGCGCGAGCAGGTCGGAGGTGACCATGCGACCGAACA
>SDAY01000185.1 GCA_006212015.1 Halothiobacillaceae bacterium | reverse complement strand
TGGGGCTGGCGCTGTGGGCGTCCATGAATCTTGGGCGCAGGATGTTGCTGATGGGGCTCGCGATTGCCGTCATGTTGCTGGTCAGGCCGCACATGGCGGGGCTGTTGGTGATGGGGGTGGCGGTCGCATCCCTGCTGGATGGCAAGGCAAACATGGTTCAGAAGCTGGTGATCGGGGCGGTTGCCCTGGCCGCAGCCGCATCCATGGTGCCCTTTGCCTTGCAGTATGCAGGGGTTGGAGAGGGGGCAAGTTCTAGCGATGTCATGGATTACATTGAAGGACGTCAGGGGCACAACATGGAGGGCGGCGGAGGTGTGGATATCGCCAATATGAGTTTGCCCATGCAGATGTTTACCTATCTGTTCCGGCCCATGCCCTTCGAGGCGCACAGCATCCCTGCCCTGGCGGCCTCGGTGGACAACGTGATCCTGCTTTATCTTTTTGTCGTGGGGGTCGGGGCGATGATGAAGGGCGTGCGCGGGCATCCTGATATCAACAAGTATTTCATTCTTGCCTATTCCACCGGCGCGCTGCTGATCCTGTCGATGACGACGGCGAATCTGGGCATCGCCATGCGGCAGAAGTGGATGTTCGTTCCCTTGCTGATCGTTTTGCTGATCTCGTTTGTCGGGGTGTCGCGTACGGTTCCGCGCACGGCGCAGCCGCCCATGGGGGCGGAGCCTGCGGCTGTCGCGTGGCGCAACACGAGGGGGCGACCATGAGGGCGCTGGTGATCGCGAGTTTTCCTGATTCGCTGGTTCTTTTCAGGGGGCCCTTGCTGGATGCCATGCTGGCGCGGGGGCTGGAGGTGCATGCGGCCGCGCCGGACTTGCCGGTTGACAGCCCGGTGCGTCGGCAGCTCGAGGCCAAGGGGGTGGTGGTGCACGAGGTGCCCATGCATCGCACAGGGACGAATCCGCTGGCCGATCTTTCCACCCTGTTTGCCTTGCGCCGCTTGATGCGCGCCCTGAAGCCCGGTCATGTGCTGGCCTACACGATCAAGCCGGTGATTTATGGCCTGCTTGCCGCGCGCCTGGCGTCGGTGCCGAACCGTTTTGCCCTGATTACGGGGCTTGGCTATGCCTTCACCGGGGAGGCCACGGGCCTGCGTGGCGCCTTGCGGGCCGTGGTGCGCCGTCTGTACGCGCTGTCCTTGCGCGGGGCGCACAAGGTCTTTTTCCAGAACCCGGATGACCGGGAGCTTTTCCTGTCGCTGGGCATCGTGGGCAAGGCGACGCCGACCGCCATCGTGAATGGTTCGGGGATCGATGTGTCGGCCTATGCCGTGGCGCCGCTGCCGCAGGGGGCGGATTTCCTGCTGATCGCCCGTCTGCTTGGGGACAAGGGTGTGCGTGAGTATGTCGAGGCCGCGCGTAAGGTCAGGGCGCAGCACCCGGAGGCCAGCTTTTCCCTGGTGGGCTGGATTGACGGCAACCCGGATGCCATTGCCCAGGGTGAGCTGGATGCCTGGGTGAACGAGGGGGCGATCCGCTATCTGGGCCGCATGGACGATGTGCGCCCCGCGCTGGCGGCCTGTTCGGTCTATGTGCTGCCGTCTTACCGCGAGGGCACGCCGCGCACGGTGCTGGAGGCGATGGCGATGGGGCGCCCGGTGATCACTACGGATGCGCCGGGTTGCCGGGAGACGGTGAAGGATGGCGACAACGGTTTTCTGGTGCCGGTGAAGTCGGTGGACGCGCTGGCGGAGGCCATGCTGCGCTTCATCCGTGAGCCCGCCCTGCGGGAGGCGATGGGGCGGCGTTCCCGCGAGGTGGCGGAGGACAAGTATGATGTTCACAAGGTCAATGCGGTGATGCTCAGGGCGATGGGGTTGTGATGTTCAAGCGATTGTTCGATGTGGTGGCCTCGGTGACGGCCCTGGTGGTTTTTTCACCCTTGCTGTTCTTCATTGCCTGGCAGGTGCGCCGCAAGATGGGCTCGCCAGTGTTGTTCCGCCAGGTGCGGCCGGGGTTGCATGGCAAGCCGTTCGAGATGATCAAGTTCCGCACCATGCGCGATGCGGTGGATGCGCAGGGCAACCCGCTGCCGGATGCCGAGCGTTTGGTTCCATTCGGGAAGTTTTTGCGCGCCAGCAGTCTGGATGAGCTGCCGGAGCTGTGGAATGTGCTCAAGGGGGAGATGAGTCTGGTGGGGCCGCGCCCCTTGTTGATGGAGTACCTGCCGCTGTATTCGCCCGAGCAGGCCAGGCGGCATGAGGCCCGCCCCGGTGTGACCGGGTGGGCACAGGTGAATGGTCGCAATGCTTTGAGCTGGGATGAGAAATTCAAACTGGATGTCTGGTATGTGGACAACCCGTCATTCTGGCTGGATCTGAAGATCCTTTTCCTGACGGTGAAGAAGGTGCTGGTGCGTGACGGGATCAGCGCGGACGGTGAGGCGACGATGAGCAAGTTCACCGGGAATGCTTCGTGACCAGGCGGCTTGCCATTCTGGGCGCCAGCGGGCATGGCAAGGTGGTGGCCGATGCGGCGGAGTGCTGTGGCTGGGATTCGGTCGTCTTTTTTGACGATGCCTGGCCGGAACGTGCCCGGAACGGGGCCTGGCGTGTCGCCGGGCGTACCGATGACCTGCTCGAGATGCTGGGCGAGTTTGACGGCGTGGTGGTGGCCATCGGGAACAATGCGATTCGCCACGCCAAGATGGATCTGCTGCGCAAGGCAGGCGGGGTGCTGCCCGCCATCGTTCATCCGCGTGCGGCGGTGAGCCGCTATGCCGTGTTGGGCGAAGGTTCGGTGGTTTTCGCGGGGGCGGTGGTGAATGTGGATGCCACGGTGGGTTGCGGGGCGATCCTGAATACCGGCTGCGGCATCGATCATGACTGCGTGCTGGGTGATGCCGTGCATGTGAGCCCGGGCGCCCGGCTTGCGGGCGGGGTTTGCGTGGGTGATTTGAGTTGGATTGGAATCGGTGCGAGTGTCCGCCAGCTTGTGAAAATTGGTGCTCGGGTGATGGTGGGCGCGGGTGCTGCTGTGGTCGCCGATGTGCCAGATAATTTGACTGTGGTTGGGGTTCCGGCACGGTGCGCTTAAGTTTTTTTTAGTACGGTTTGACATGCTGAATACTCCGTTTTCCCCCTGGCCGTCCTTCACCGAGGAAGAGGCGAATGCTGCGCGTGATGTGATTCTTTCCAATGAGGTCAATTATTGGATCGGTCAGGAGTGTCGCCGCTGTTTTTTTTGCTATTGCTTGGTGGTTTAGGTTGGGTGTTGGTGGTTTTTG
>SDAY01000184.1 GCA_006212015.1 Halothiobacillaceae bacterium | reverse complement strand
CGGATGAGCTGTGGCGCTATGTGCTGTTCAGCGAGTTCGTGTTCGATTTGCCAGTGGCGCTACCGGACACCCTGAAGGGGGTGCCGCACGCACCGATGGAAGCGAGGCCCATCGTCGAGGATGTGTGTGACCGCCTGCGCAGCGACCCAAAGTCTCGCGCGGTTTATATCGAGCGGGCCGAGGCCATCGAGGCGGAACTCAATCTGAGCGATCTGTGTGGAACGATTGAAGACCTGGGCGAGCGCGACACCTTCCCCTTTGAGGAGCGGACCTTCCTGCGCACAGCAATCAAGGGCATTGTCAGCGGCGACACCGATGCCACGCGCCGTGTGCTGACTCGCCATAAGAGCTCGGTATGGCTCGGCAAGGGCGAAAGCCAGGCGCAGTGGGAGTTGGTGCGCTCTGGTTTGAGCCTGGTCGAGGCCTGCGACGATTTTGAGCGCCAGCTACCGGATCACACCCGCTCGCAAGCGGAGCTGATCGATTTCTACCTGGGCAGCCTACGCGAGGCAGATCGCTTGCAGCGCGAGTTTGAGCAGGCGGCGGGGGACTTCCTCGACCAGCATGGCTTGATGCATGAAGTGATCAGCCAAGCACGGGCGCGCTATCGGCGCTTGGCCGAAAAGGTCCAGGGCGTGTTCGTGAAGCATGTCGAGACTACGGGATGGCCGCCGACTGGGCGACTGGCTAATGCCGATACCTTTGATCGCCTGGTGGCCGATCGCCTCAAGGAAAGCGGATGCAAGGTGGCCTACCTGATGGTGGATGCCCTGCGCTATGAGTTGGGCGTTGCGCTGGAAAAGCTGCTGGCCGAGGACGGGCCGGTCGAGTTGCAAGCGGCCTATGCGCAGTTGCCGACCATCACGCTGGTGGGCATGGCGAGCTTGCTGCCTGGCGCCCGCACGGGGCTGACCCTGTCGCTGGAGAACGATTCACTGGTGCCCAAGCTGGCGGGTTCTCCGGTGGGCAACGTCACGCAGCGCATGAATGTGCTCGCCAAGCGGTATGGCGATCGCTTCGCGGAAATGCCGTTGAATGATTTTGTCCGGGGTAAGCCGAAGATCGCGGAGACCGTCAATCTGCTGGTGCTGCGATCGACAGAGATCGATAGCCAACTGGAAAGCAACCCCGAGACGACGCTGGGGCTGATCCCTGGCACGCTGAAGCTGATCCGTGTCGCAATCCACAAGCTGCGCGGCATGGGCTTCAAGGAGGCGGTCATCGTCACAGACCATGGCTTCTTCCTGAACGCACAAGCGGAGGCAGGCGATGTGTGCGTCAAGCCGCAGGGCAAGTGGCCGGTAAATGCGCATGACCGCATGATGCTCGGTGATGGCACGGCAGATGGGCACAGCCTGGTCGTGAGCAGCGAGAAGGTCGGCATTCGCGGCGATTTCGCTCAAGTGGCGCTACCGCGCAGCATGGCGCCCTATCGCGCGGGGCATCTGTATTTCCACGGCGGGGCATCCTTGGCGGAGGCCGTGGTGCCGGTGCTGGTGGCGCGGCTGGATACCGCCGTTCATACGGAATTGCGCAAGGTGGTGGTGGAGCTGAGCTACAAGAACGGCGCCAAACGAATCACTACGCGATTGCCGGTCATCGAAGTGATACTGGTGGCCGACGATATGTTTTTACAAGACACGAGCGTGGAGATATTGCTGGAAGCGCAGGACAGCAAGGGCAACGTAGTTGGAGAGCCGCGCCCAGGCGGAGATGTGAACCCTGCGACCCGAACCGTGACCCTTATGCCCGGTCAGCGCAAGCAAATCGCGCTGCGGATGGATGATGAGTTCAGAGGCAAGTTCAAGGTTTTGGCACTTAACCCGACGACTCTGGCGGCCTACAGCAATCTGGCACTTGAAACCGACTATACGGAATGAGCCCTATGGACGAACTCGACCAAAAACTAAACGCCACGTTCGACGGCAAAGTTCTTCGTAAGGACTTGCTGCATCGAATCAAAAAAGGCACCAACGTCCCGACGTTCGTCCTGGAGTTTCTGCTCGCCAAGTATTGCGCCAGCAATGACCAGGCCGAGATGGATGCCGGCATGGAGGCCGTGCTGTCCTCCTTGCAGGAGAACTACGTGCGGCCAGACGAGGCCAATGCCGCGCAGTCCAAGGTCGCCACCAAGGGCAAGCATCGGTTCATCGACAAGGTTCACGTTCGCTACGTCGAGAAAGAGAAGCGCCACTGGGCATCACTAGAAAACTTCAATTCGCAACGCATCGCGATTGGCGAGAAGTTCTACCGTGACAACGACAGGCTGCTGGAAGGCGGCATTTGGGCGGAAGTGACTCTGGTACACAACGACATTGATGAGGACGACTATGCGTTTTCTATCGAGGATCTGCGTCCGATCCAACTGACCCGTTTCGACTTCGACCGCTACGCAGAAGGCCGAGCAGATTTCACGCGCGATGAGTGGATCGCAGCGGTGCTGCGCTCTGTGGGTCTGGAGCCCAACAAGCTCTCGAAGCGCGTTCAAATGCACTTCATCGCCAGGCTGGCCGCGCTGGTGGAGCCCAATTACAACTACATCGAACTGGGCCCGCGCGGCACCGGCAAGTCCTACTTCTTCAGCGAGTTTTCGCCCTACGCCACCTTGATTTCGGGCGGCCAGGCGACCAAGGCCACGCTGTTCTACAACAACGCGCGCCGCAAGGTGGGCTTGGTCGGCTTCTGGGACACGGTCGCCTTTGACGAGGTCGGCGGGATCAAGGTGCGCGATCCGGACACCATCCAGATCATGAAAGACTTCATGGCCAACGGGCGATTCTCACGCGGAGCCGAGGTCATTGCTGATGCCAGTTTGAGTTTTGTCGGCAACATTGACGTGTCGGTGCAGCAGGTCGTGAATTCAAACGAGTACGATCTTTTTCAGCCCTTGCCGCCTGAGCTCGACCTGGCTGTGATGGATCGATTCGCCGCCTACATTCCAGGTTGGGAGATGCCCAAAAACAGCAGTGAGTTCCTGACCAGCAACTACGGGTTCATCACCGACTACCTGGCGGAGGCTTTCCACTACCAGTTCAAGCACACGAACCGGTATGAGGAAGTAAGCAAGCGCATTCGACTCGGCAAGGCCATCGAGGGGCGGGACGAAAAAGGCATCAAGAAGACCGTCTGCGCATTCTTGAAGGTGCTGCACCCGAACGGCCCACCGACCGACGACGAGTTCGAAGAGTATGTGGCCTACGCGATCGAGTGCCGCCGCCGCGTCAAGGAGCAGATGAACAAGCGCAAGCCGGATGATGAGTTTGCGCGCATCAATCTGTCCTACTTCAAGGTCAGCGGCGAGGAGGT
>SDAY01000045.1 GCA_006212015.1 Halothiobacillaceae bacterium | reverse complement strand
CGCTCCCGCGAGGACGTCGCTACGGGCGGTCCTATCGCGGCGGGGGCGCCGCTCCTACATGCAGGAGGCCCGCCCTCGGGCCGAATGACGGTGAATCAATCAGGGCGAGCGGCGGGGGCTGCGCTCCTGCGAGGACGTCGCTACGGGCGGCCCTATCGCGGCGGGGGCGCCGCTCCTGCATGTAGGAGGCCCGCCCTCGGGCCGAATGACTATCGCGGCGGGGGCTGCGCTCCTGCGAGGACGTCGCTATGGGCGGCCCTATCGCGGCGGGGGCGCCGCTCCTACATGCAGGAGGCCCGTCCTCGGGCCGAATGACGGTGAATCAATCAGGGCGAGCGGCGGGTGCTACGCTCCCGCGAGGACGTCGCTACGGGCGGCCCTATCGCGGCGGGGGCGCCGCTCCTGCATGTAGGAGGCCGCCCTCGGGCCGAATGACGGTGAATCGATCAGGGCGAGCGGCGGGTGCTACGCTCCCGCGAGGACGTTGCTACGGGCGGTCCTATCGCGGCGGGGGCGCCGCTCCTACATGTAGGAGGCCCGCCCTCGGGCCGAATGACGGTGAATCAATCAGCGATCCGTGCGGCACATCGCAAGCTCGCTCCTACCGCCAAGGCCCGGCAAGCCCGGATGGAGGGCGGTGGCATCCGGGGGGGCGCTGAGCCGGTCTCAAGGCCGGGATGGCCCATCCTCCCGCAGCAGCTGGTTGAGCTGGCCGAGTGCGTGGCGCGCGTCGTCCAGCCAGACCCGGACATGCGGTTCGCCCAGCAGGGGGTTGGCGGCGCCGCTGAAGCCGCCGAGGTGCTTCACCAGCAGGATGATCGAGCCGCCCTGGCGCAGGTCGGCGATGCCCTTGAGCCCGAGTTTCGGATTGATCAGGTCATGCGCGCCCACACTGAGGATGAGCTCGGGCGGCCGGGCCTGCTCCTGCCAGCATTCGATCAGCCATCCCTCGGGGGCGCCGGCCTCCCGCATCAGCAGGGGCAACTGACCGGGCAGGCGGCCACCGAGCGGGTGGGCGAACAGGCGCACGCGGGCGCCGCGCGCCTCCAGGATGCGCCCCAGTTCGATCAGCTCGCCACAGGCCTGCGCGGCCATGCAGCCGAAGCCGGGAATGAGCAACACATCGGACGCCTCGCGCAGCCGGGCGGCCACCTTGTCGGCCGACAGCGGTTGCGTTTCCAGCGAGGGCTCGTCGCGGAGGGCGGGGGTGGACGCGCCCCAGAGCAGGCGCCGTAGGGGCAGGTTGACGATGCGGCTGAGGTGCAGGCTGAGGATCAGGCTGAGGCTGGCGGACAGGATCCCGGTGGCGACCAGCGGCGGCAGGTCCAGCGCGACGCCCAGCAGCGCGAGTCCCGCGCCGGCCAGTGAACCGAACAGCGAGGCGGCGAGCGGGGCCTCGCGCTCGGCCAGCGGCAGGGTGAAGGTCACCCCGGAGGCGGCGGCGAGGCCGAGGAACAGCAGCAGCCAGCCGGGGCCATCGCGCAGACCCAGCGCCAGCACGACGGCCAGCGCCAGGGTTGCGATCAGCAGGGCGATGCCCGCCCCGGCCTGCGCCGCATGGCGAAAGACGCGCGGCAGCATGTTGGACAGGCGCGCATGGGTGACCGTGGCGCCGGCCGCCGAGAAGGTGCCGAGCAGGATGCCGAGGCTGGCGAGCCCGAGCATCAGGCCGGGTTCCAGCAGATGTTCGATCATGGCCAGGCTCGCGACCAGGCTGGTCGAAAGCCCGGTCAGGCCATGCATCAGCGCAAGCCGGCCCGGAAGGGCGCCCATGTCCGTGGTCAGCCCGAGGATCAGGGCCAGCGCCCCGCCCAGGGCAAGGGCGGCGAGCAGGGTCAGCTGGTTTTCGCCGCCGCCGAGGGTCAGCGGGGCGAGGATGGCCACGGCAAGGCCTGCCGCGAACCAGGGGAAGGCGGGGCGCTCGGCCTGCATGCGCTGCATGCCGATCACCATCAGCAGCCCGGCGAGGGCCATCCCGATCGTCAGGTCATCCATGATCTTCAGGCGCCTTGGCCTTGGCTTGCAGCCTTTCCATCCGCCGCAGCCAGATCAGCGAACCGAAGGCCGCCGCGCTGGCGGTCAGCACCGCGCCGAAGCCGGCCAGCACGCCGAGCCCCTCGCGGGCATCGCCCAGCAGCAGGATGGCGGCCGGCAGGGACATGGCGTTGAGCATCAGCGCGGCGACCAGCCAGTTGGCCTGCGCGCCCAGGCGGACGCGCATGGCCCAGGCCTGGCCGAGCAGGGCGGCCAGCAGGGTGATGGTCAGGGCCGCGCCGATCTCCAACTTAGTGGCCTTCGAGGAAGCGCTCGGCATCCAGCGCGGCCATGCAGCCGCTGCCGGCGGAGGTGATGGCCTGGCGGTAGATGTGGTCGGCCACGTCGCCGGCGGCGAACACGCCTGGCACGCTGGTCTGGGTGGCGTTGCCCTCGCTGCCGGACTGGACCTTGAGGTAGCCGTCCTTCATCGCCAGCTGGCCGTCGAAGATGCCGCTGTTGGGGGTGTGGCCGATGGCGACGAACACGCCGGTCAGGGCGATATCGGTGGTGGCGCCGGTGTCCACGTTCCTGATGCGGATGCCGGTCACGCCTGTGGCGTCGCCCAGCACCTCGTCGGTCTCGCTGTGCCAGTGGAGGGTGACGTTGCCATCCTCGGCCTCGGCCTTGGCGTGCAGCCTGTCGGAGAGGATCCTCTCGGAGCGGAACCTGTCGCGGCGGTGGATGACATGCACATGGCGGGCGATGTTGGAGAGGTAGAGCGCCTCTTCCACGGCGGTGTTGCCGCCGCCGATCACGCACACGTCCTGGCCGCGATAGAAGAAGCCGTCGCAGGTGGCGCAGGCGGACACGCCGCGGCCCTTGAAGGCCTCCTCGGACGGCAGGCCCAGGTACCTGGCGCTGGCGCCGGTGGCGATGATCAGCGCGTCGCAGGTGTATTCGCCGGAATCGCCCTTCAGGCGGAACGGGCGCTGGCCCAGCTCGGCGGTGTGGATGTGATCGAACTGGATCGTGGTGTTGAAGCGCTCGGCATGCTCGCGCATGCGCTCCATCAGCGCCGGGCCGGTCAGGCCATGCACGTCGCCCGGCCAGTTGTCGACCTCGGTGGTGGTGGTGAGCTGGCCGCCCGCCTGCAGGCCGGTGATCAGGAGGGGCTCGAGGTTGGCGCGCGCGGCGTAGACGGCGGCGGTGTAACCGGCCGGGCCGGAACCGAGGATGATCAGGCGGGCGTGGGTGGCTTGGCTCATGGGGGCGCTCCAGATGAATCGTCAGGTGGGGCTTATTTAGCCACAGAGGCCATGCGGATCACAGCGGAAAGCGTCGAGCCCCGCGCTTGCCCTTGTTCATCCTGCCCGACGGGGTGGACAAGCCCGCCCGCCCCGCGAACAATGCCGTCAAAAGATCCAGGATCCGTTCATGTATATCGGAGAGAAAGATTACCGCCACGGCAGCCCGGAACAGCTGGGCATCCTGCTGCTCAACCTGGGCACGCCGGATGCGCCGACCGCGAAAGCGCTGCGCACCTACCTGCGCGAGTTCCTCAGTGACCCGCGGGTGATCGAGCTGCCGAAGTGGCAGTGGTGGCCGATCCTGCATGGCATCATTCTGCGCACCCGCCCCAGGCGCTCGGCGGCGGCCTATGCGGAGGTCTGGGACCACTACGGCGCGGGCACCGGCTCGCCCCTGCTCCATCTGGCCGGGCAACAGCGCGACGGCCTGCGCCAGCGCCTGCGGGACCGCCTGCCCGGTCCGGTCGTGGTGGCGCTGGGCATGCGCTACGGCAACCCGTCGATCGGCCGCGCGCTGGACGACCTGCGCATGCAGGGCGCACGCCGCGTGCTGGTGCTGCCGCTCTATCCGCAATATGCCGCCAGCACCACTGCGTCCACCTTCGATGGCGTGACCGCTGCGCTGCGGAAGGCGCGCTGGGTTCCCGAGCTGCGCTTCGTCAACCACTACCATCGCCACCCGGCCTACATCGAGGCGCTGGCCGCCAGCGTGCGCGATCATCAGGCCCAGCATGGCCGGCCGCAAAGGCTGCTCATGTCCTTCCATGGCGTGCCGGAGCGCTACCTGCTCAACGGCGACCCCTACCACTGCGAATGCCATGTCACCGGCCGCCTGCTGGCCGAGAGGCTGGGCCTGGCACCGGACGCATGGCAGGTCAGCTTCCAGTCCCGCTTCGGCCGCGAGGCGTGGATCAAGCCCTACACCGACCTGACCCTCAAGGCCCTGCCGGCGAAAGGCATCAAGGACGTGCAGGTCATCTGCCCGGGCTTCTCCGCCGACTGCCTGGAGACCATCGAGGAGATCGGCCAGGAAAACCGCGAATACTTCATGGAGGCCGGCGGCGATAAGTACAGCTACATCCCTGCCCTGAATGATCGCGCCGACCACCTCGACATGCTGGCCGACCTCGTCGTGCAGCATGTGCAGGGCTGGCCCGAGGCCGGACCGTATGATGCCGAAGCGATGCGCGCGGAATGGATGCTGAGCAGGATCAACGCGCTGGAGCTGGGGGCGAAGCAGTGAGTGCGCAACCCCGTTTCGGCGTCGTGGTCGTCGGCGACGAGGTGCTCTCGGGCCGCAGGCAGGACCGTCATGTGCCGGCGGTGATCGAGCGCCTCAACCCGCGCGGCCTGCGCCTGAACTGGGCGCGCATGGTCGGCGACGACATGGACCTGCTGGTGCGCAGCCTGCGCCAGGCGCGCGAGGAGGCCGACGCGGTGTTCTGCTTCGGCGGCATCGGCGCCACCCCGGACGACCTGACCCGCGAGGCGGCGGCGCGCGCCTTCGAGCGCCCGCTGACCCGTCATGCCGGGGCCGAGGCCCTGATCGTCAAGCAGTTCGGCGATGACGCCTTGCCGCATCGCGTGCTGATGGCCGACCTGCCCGAGGGCGCGGGACTGATCCCCAACGCCTACAACAACGTGCCCGGCTTCTCGGTCGAGGGGCTGCACTTCATGCCAGGCTTCCCGCGGATGGCGCATGCCATGCTCGACTGGGTGCTGGCCACGCATTACCCGCTGATCGGCGATGCGGACTATCTCGAGCGCGCCATCTGGGTGTTCGATGCCAGCGAAAACCAGCTGCTCGACAGCATGCGCGACTTCACCGCGCGCTATCCCGAACTCAAGCTGTTCAGCCTGCCCGTGCTGCCCAGCGCGGAACATCCTCGACGCCGGATCGAGCTGGGTTTGAAGGGCTCTCAAGCACAGGTCGAGCAGGCCATGGGCGAGCTGGTCGAGCGGGTTCAGGCCCTGGGCTTTGCCTGGAGCGAAGGAACCTGAAGCGCCATGCGGGCTCAAATGACCTGAACCTTTTGGCGCAGCCAGCGCGGCTTCAGCGGATGTATGGACGCGTCCTTAACCAAGCGATCAAGGTGGATCGCGAGCAAGCTCGCTCCTGCAGTGGAAGCAACCCCGTAGGGCGCAATAGCAAGGCGTATTGCGCCGAATGGGACACGCATATGCGGTGGGACAGGCTGCGCCAAGAAGATGCTGAAAAAAACGTCCCAAGGAGAATTCGATGAGACATCGCTTCCTGACATCCACGATGCTTGCCGCCGCGCTGGCGCTGGGCGCGCCGATGGCCAGCCTGCCCGTGGCCCAGGCCGCCGAGCTGCCCGACTTTGTGCAGATGGTGAAGGAGGTCGGCCCGGCCGTGGTCAACATCAATACCACCCAGAAGGTGCCCAGGCTGCGCGGCATGCCACCCGGGATGATGCCGGACCTGCCGGAAGGGCATCCCTTCAACGAGCTGTTCCGGCACTTCTTCGAGGGCATCCCCCCTGGCGCCATGCCGAACGCGAAGCCGGCCCAGTCGCTGGGCTCCGGTTTCATCATCGAGCGTAACGGCATCATCCTCACCAACGCCCATGTGGTGAAGGATGCGGAAAGCATCAATGTGCGCCTGCAGGACAAGCGCGAGTTCCCCGCCAAGGTGCTGGGCATCGACGAGCGCTCCGACGTCGCGGTGCTGAAGATCGAGGCCGGCGGCCTGCCGACCGTGCGCGTCGCTGATTCCGACAGGCTGCAGGTCGGCGAGTGGGTGCTGGCCATCGGTTCGCCGTTCGGGCTGGACTTCACCGCCACCCAGGGCATCGTCAGCGCGATCGGCCGCAACCTGCCGGACGAGAGCTACGTGCCGTTCATCCAGACCGACGCGGCGGTCAACCCCGGCAACTCCGGGGGGCCGCTGTTCAACCCGCGCGGCGAGGTGGTCGGCATCAACGCGCAGATCTATTCCCGCTCCGGCGGCTACATGGGCCTGTCCTTCGCCATCCCGATCAACACCGCCATGCAGGTGGCCGAGCAGCTCCGCAAGCACGGCAAGGTCACGCGCGGCTGGCTGGGCGTGATGGTCCAGCCGATCGACGCGGATCTCGCCAAGTCCTTCGGGCTGGACCGCCCGCGCGGCGCGCTGGTCGCCGAGGTTCAGCCGGACAGCCCGGCCGCGCGGGCCGGCCTCAAGTCGGGCGACGTGATCCTGAGCTTCGACGGCCAGGCCATCGACGACACCGCCCAGCTGCCGGCGCGCGTCGGCGCCACCCCGGTCGGCAAGAAGGTCGATGTCGAGGTGCTGCGCGAGGGCAAGGAGAAGACCCTCGCCGTCACCATCCTGGCCCTGTCCGAGGACAGGACGCAGGTCAGCGCCGGGCCGGGCGAGCCGCAGGCGGGCCCGCTCGGACTGCAGCTGCAGCCGCTCGATGCCGCCAGGCGCAAGGAACTGGGGGTCGGTCACGGCCTGGTGGTGCGCTCGGTGGGTGAGGGCGCGGCGGGCCGCGCCGGCGTGCGTCCGGGCGATGTGCTGCTCGAACTGGGCGGCATGAGGCTCGAGACCGTGGCCGACCTGCGGCAGGCCGTCGACACGCTCGGCAAGGGCCGCCCGGTCGCGCTGCGCCTGCTGCGCGAAGGCTCCCCGTTGTTCCTCGCCATCAAGGTCGAGTAAGCTCTTCTCCTGCGGATATTTCAGGGCCCGCGCTTGCGGGCCTTTTCAGCTACGGAGCATGTCGATGAAGAAGATCGAAGCCATCATCAAGCCCTTCCGCCTGGACGACGTGCGCGAGG
Organism: Halothiobacillaceae bacterium; assembly: GCA_006212015.1. Lineage (GTDB taxonomy): Bacteria > Pseudomonadota > Gammaproteobacteria > Halothiobacillales > Halothiobacillaceae > Thiofaba. The sequence goes on along the minus strand of SDAY01000045.1, from coordinate 6,595 downwards.
CGCTGATGGAGCTGGGGGTGTCCGGCATGACCGCCACCGAGGTCAAGGGCTTCGGCCGCCAGAAGGGCCATACCGAGCTGTATCGCGGCGCGGAATACGTGGTGGACTTCCTGCCCAAGGTCAAGGTCGAGGTGGTGGTCGCCGACGACCAGGCCGATGCCATCGTCGATGCCATCCTCAAGAGCGCCAAGACCGGCAAGATCGGCGACGGCAAGATCTTCGTCATGGACGTGGAGCGCGCCATCCGCATCCGTACCGGGGAGGAGGACGAGAGCGCGGTGTAATGCCCGTCGCTTTCCTTAGAGCAAGGCCCGCGTGACAGCGGGCCTTGTCATGTGGGCGATTCAGCCCAGCAGCTTGTGGATGAAGTCAGCGTCCGGCCTGGCGAGCCGTTCGCCGCAGGCAAGCTGGGCGAGGACGCGCGCCTTGCGGTCCTCGTCGCTTTCCAGGCGGGAGGGATCCATGGCCCGATACTCGGTGAACACGCCCTCGATCACCAGCGAATCCGCATCCAGCCCCTTGCGATGGTAGGGGGGATCCTGCCGGACCACGCCGCGCAGGACCGCCTGGAACACGTCGCGCACCAGCGCCGGCTGCACGAACATCTCGGCGTTCTGGGCATGGCCGAGGGGCGGGCGCACGATGCTCCAGGACGGCACGCTCTGGTGCATCAGTCGCTCATAGGCCAGGTTATGCTTCTGCCCGTCGATCATGACGGAGACCAGGAAATGGCTGGGTTTCTGCATGGGATCCTCCTTGGGGCCTTGGGTGATCACTCAGAGATGGCGGACGCTGGCGAACAGGTCCCGCATGGCCGGGCTGCTTACTTCAATGTCTTCGCGACATCCGGGTAGTTCACCTCGAGCAGCTTGCGCGCGTCGGCGGCCAGGTCGGTCAGGCCCAGCTTGGTGTAGGCCTGCACCATGATCTTGAGCGCCTCCGGCATGCTCGGGGCACCCTGGTAGCGCTCGATCAGGCCCTGCGCGCGGTTGGCCGCGGACAGCCACGCGCCGCGCTTCATGTAGTACTGGGCGACATACAGCTCGTGCTCGGCCATCATGTTGCGCAGTTCGAGCAGGCGGCTCTGGCTATCCTCGGCATACGTGCTGGCCGGGAAGCGGCGAATCAGGTCGGAGAAGGTGTTGAAGGCCTCCTGCAGGGCGCCCTGGTCGCGGTGCGCCGGGTCGCGCTCCTTGACATAGTCGTCGGTCAGGCTGGCGCCGCGCTTCAGGTTGGCCAGGCCCTTGAGGTAGAGGGCGTAGTCGACGTTCTCGCCGCGCGGGTGCAGTTGCAGGTAGCGATCCACCGTGGCGATCGCGGATTCCTGCTCGCCATACTTGTAGTAGGCGAAGGCCGCCTCCAGCTTGGACTGCTCGGCATAGGGGCCGAACGGATAGCGCGCCTCAAGCGTCTCGAACTGCTTGATCGCCTCTTCGTAGTTGCCTGTCTTCAGCGCGCGGCTGGCCTGGCCGTAGAGGTCGGCCGCGGTGGCGTAGGGGTCGACCTCGGTCTCGGTCTCGGGCTTGTCCTTGAACCAGGAGCAGCCGGAGAGCAGGACAGCGCTGAGCGCCAGGGCAAACAGGGGCAGGGATGGGCGGAACATGCGGTCGCCTCGTGCATGGCATACAAATTCGGTCGATTATAACCACCTGCGCCCTGCAAATGGCAGGCCGTTCCACAGCAGAGTGCCTGCCCCCTCTGCTACCATGACGCCATGAACGAACTATCCACTGAATTCGACGATACCCTGGATGCCGATGAGGCGGATCCGAACCGCGCCGTGCTGAGCTCCGAGCAGTACGGCATGCGCCTGGACCAGGCCATCGCCCAGGTCTTTCCGGACTACTCCCGCTCGCGCCTGACCGCCTGGCTGAAGGAGGGCAAGATCCTCGTCAACGGCCAGGCCGGCGTATCACAGCGCACCCCGGTCGAGGGCGGCGAGCGGATCGAGCTGCTGGTCGAGCCGGAAACCCAGACCGAGGCCCTGCCGGAGGGCATCCCGCTCGACGTGGTCCATGCCGACGAGCACATCATCGTCATCAACAAGCCCGCCGGGCTGGTGGTGCATCCCGGTGCGGGGAACTGGACGGGTACGCTGATGAACGCGCTGCTGTTCCACTTCCCGGAACTGCGCCTGCTGCCGCGCGCGGGCATCGTCCACCGGCTGGACAAGGACACCTCCGGCCTGCTGGTCGTGGCGCGCTCGCTGCCCGCGCACAAGGCGCTGGTCGAGGCGCTGGCCGACCGCGACATGCACCGCGAATACATGGCCGTGGCGCAGGGCCTGCTGGTGGCGGGCGGCACGGTCGACAAGCCGATCGGCCGCCACCCGCGCGAACGGACCCGCATGGCGGTGACCGAAACCGGGCGCGAGGCCATCACCCATTACCGCGTGGCGGAGAAATTCCGCCAGCACACCCTGCTGCGGGTGCAGCTGGAGACCGGCCGCACCCACCAGATCCGCGTGCACATGGCCCACATCAAGCTGCCGCTGGCGGGAGACCCGGACTACGGCGGCCGCCTGCGCCTGCCGAAAGGCGCCTCGCCGGAGCTGGTGGAGCTGCTGCGCGGCTTCAATCGTCAGGCCCTGCACGCCGCGCGACTGGAGCTGGAGCACCCCGCCACCGGCGAGCCGATGGCCTGGGAGGCGCCGATCCCTGCCGACATGCAGGCGCTGATCGAGCTGCTGCGCGAGGATCATCGCCTGAATCCCGATCGCGACTGAGATTCGCGGACGTGCGTACCGCCCCCCTTGTTTGTAGGAGCGGCCCTTGGGCCGCGATCGATCCCGCGGCCCATGATCGCGGCCCTGGCAGCCTGTCGGACTTGAGACGAACTGGCTGCAAAAGCCGCGGGCCGGTCCAAATTTCGGCCGCTATTTTTGGGCCATAGTCTCTGCTATTGCCCGGCAAAATCGTCATTGCTGTCCTCGGTCGGCGACTTTTTCGCTTCAGTCTCTCAAGTCCGACAGGCTGCCATGGATCGCCACGCCCCTCTGGGGCTCGCGATGACGACGTTCAGGTGCATGGGGTATTTTCTGCCATGACCTTCCAGCGCCGCCTGTGGCTGATGCTGCCGCTCGGGTTCGCCTCCGGGCTGCCGCTGCTGCTCTCATCCAGCACCCTGCAGGCCTGGCTGACGGTCGAGAACATCGCCATCGCCACCATCGGCCTGTTCGCCCTCACCGGTCTGCCGTACACCCTCAAGTTTCTCTGGGCGCCCCTGGTCGACCGCTTCGTGCCGCTGCCGGTCGGTCGCCGCCGCGCCTGGCTGCTGATCACCCAGGCCCTGCTGGCGCTGGCGCTGGGCGGACTGTCGATCCTTGATCCGCACAACCAGTTGCTGCTGATCGCGGGCCTCGCCCTGCTGATCGCCTTCTTCTCCGCCACCCAGGACATCGCCTTCGATGCCCTGCGCACGGACATCCTCAAGCCGCAGGAACGCGGCCTCGGCGCGGCCCTGTCGGTCACCGGCTACCGGCTGGCGATGCTGGTGGCCGGGGCGCTGGCGCTGATCCTCGGCGAGCACTGGGGCTGGTCGAACACCTTTCTGCTGATGGCCGCGCTGATGGGCTCCATGGTCATCGTCACCTGGATGACGCCGGAGCCGGAGGGCATCCAGGCGCCGCGCAGCCTGGGCGAGGCCGTGTCCGGCCCCCTGCGCGCCTTCTTCGGCCGGCCGGAGGCCTGGGGCCTGATCGTGCTGGTCATCCTCTACAAGCTGGGCGATGCCTTCGCCGGGTCGCTGACCACGGCCTTCCTGATTCGCGGCGCGGGCTTCACTCCGACCGACGTGGGCCTGGTCAACAAGGGCTTCGGACTCGTGGCCACGCTGATCGGGGCGCTCGCGGGCGGGCTGTGGCTGATGCGGCTCGGCCTGTTCCGCGCCCTGTTGCTGTTCGGCATCCTGCAGGCCATCACCAATCTCGGCTTCCTCGCCCTGTCGCTGACCGGCCACAACTACCCGCTGATGGTGCTGGCGGTGGGGCTGGAGAACCTCGCCGGCGGCATGGGCACGGCCGCCTTCGTCGCCCTGCTGATGGGGTTGTGCGACATCCGCTATTCCGCCACCCAGTTCGCCCTGCTCTCGGCGGTGGCCTCGCTGGGGCGTGTGCTGCTCGGGCCGGTGGCGGGCGGCGTGGTGGCCTGGCTGGACTGGCCTATATTCTTTGCATTGACCTTCATCGCCGCGCTGCCTGGTCTATGGTGGTTGTACCGCCTGCGCCCCGTCGTGGATGCGGCGCACCGGGCTAACCATGCACCCGCAGGGGAGGGACCATGAATATCCGCTTCATCCAGGCCGCACTCGTCAGCACCATGCTGCTGGGCGGCTGCGTCTATGCCGACCGCCCCTATGATGATCGGCCCCACGCGGCCGGGCCGGGCCTGTCCGCAAGCTTCGTGTTCAGCGAGCGCGAGCGCATCTACCTGAGGGACCATTACCATCGCAACCTGCCGCCCGGCCTGGCCAAACAGGGCAAGGTGCCCCCCGGCCACGCCAAGCGCCTGCAGCGCGGCATGCCCTGGCCTCCGGGTGTCCACTACGAACCCCTGCCTCCCCATCTGGAACACCATCTGCAGCCGCTGCCGCGAGGCTATGCCCGCTTCCTTGTCGGCCCCGACGTGGTCATCGTCGATCTGGGCGCGCGCCTGATCGTCGACGGGTTCCATCTCGGATATTGATGCCCTGAACGGGGAAGATGCGGTAAAAGTCTGGACTTTCGCCGCATGCTGTTAAACTTGCCGCGCCGCAAGGCCCCTTTGTCGTTCTGTTTCGAGACCCCTGATGGAAAACCTGCATCCCGCGGCTGAGGCCGATACCCACCTCAGTCCTTCGGAGAGCGCTTCGAGCGTCGATCCCACAGCCACCGCCGTGGATGCCGCAGCCGAAGCGATCGAGGCCACGGCCGCCGAGCCCGAGGCCCCTGCAGCCGAGCCTGCGGAGGCTTCATCCAAGGCCCACCACCCGCGCACCATCCTCAACCGGCTGGCCGACCTGTACCCCAACGCCTTCCATGCCGATGGCCGCAAGGTCCGTCCGCTGGCCGTGGGCATCCTCAAGGAGCTGCAGGCCGCGCGCGAGGGCCAGGCTGAAGGCGAGGAAGGTCATGGCCTGTCGATGCAGGACCTGCGTCGTGCCCTGCGCTACTACACCCAGGGCGCCGCCTACCATCGCGCCGTGGCGCGTGGCGAGGCGCGCATCAACCTGCTGGGCGAACCGGCGGGCGAGGTGACCGAGGAGCAGAAGGCGCATGCCGCCGCCAAGCTGGTTGAACTGGAACCCAAGCTGCCGAAGCGCCCCGAGCGTCCGGCCCGCAAGGCGGCCGAAGGCGAAGCGGGCGAGGCTCAGGCCGACCGCCCGCGTCGTCCGCGGACGCCATCCGCCCATGGGCGGCGCCCTTCGGGTTCGCCTCAGGGCGAGCCCCGATCCGCGCCTGGCGAAACGGGCAAGCCGTCCGGCCCGCGCGGCGAAGGCCGTGGCCCGGGTCGTGGGGAAGGCAAGGGCAAGCCGCGCCGTGATGTCAGCCCGCGCGTGCCGCGCAACGAGCCGCCGGTCCGCAAGGACGAGCCCGCCGCGCCCGTGCTGAGTGCGGAGGAAAAGCTCAACCTGCTGCTGGAGAAATTCGGCGGCAAGTGAGCCAGGCCCGATGCCCCCCGCCTTCATCGTCGGCCACGGCGATATCGGCCGGCGGGTCGCCACGCTGTGGCATGACAAGGGCGGCCCCGTGGCCGCCCTTGTGCGTTCGGCGCGCGACACGGGCCCGGCCCGCGCCGTGTTGGGCGATCTGGACCGGCCTTCAACCCTCGCCCAATGGCCCACGGATGGCGCGGCGCTCTTCCACTTCGCGCCCCCCGCTCCTGCGGGACTGGGCGACACCCGCACCGCCCACCTGATCGCCGCGCTCGAAGCCCGTCCACCCCGCCGCATCGTCTACATCTCGACGTCCGGCGTGTATGGCGATTGCGGTGGCGCATGGGTGGACGAAATGCATGCCGTGAACCCCGGCAACGACCGCTCCCGCCGCCGCGTGGATGCCGAGCGTCAGCTGACCGCCTTCGCCGAACGCCACGCCATCCCGCTCGTCATCCTGCGCGTGCCCGGCATCTACGGCCCCGGCCGCCTGCCGCTGGAGCGCATCCGGCGCGGCGATCCCGTGGTCTGCCCCGAAGAAGCCCCGTGGAGCAACCGCATCCATGCCGACGACCTCGCCGCCATGGCTTATCGTGCCGCGCGGGATGATGCCCCGTCCGGCATCTACCACGCCGTCGACGACGAACCCTCGAGCATGACGGACTACCTCTACCGGCTGGCCGATGCCGCCGGCCTGCCCCGCCCGCCCTGCGTCAGCCTGGCCGAGGCGCGGCGAACCTTCCCGCCGGGGTTGCTGGACTACCTGAATGAATCGCGCCGGCTGGATAACCGGCGGATGAAGAAAGTGCTTGGGGTGCGGTTGCGCTATCCGACCCTGCATGAAGGACTGTCTGATCTCGCATAGAGCAGGTTGGATGGGTAGCCCGGATGGAGCAAAGCGCAATCCGGGAGCGAGCCTCATTCCCGGATTCCGGCACAGCCTCCATCCGGGCTACGCTTGCTG
>SDAY01000183.1 GCA_006212015.1 Halothiobacillaceae bacterium | reverse complement strand
TGGTGGACACGCTGGAACGTTACGTCGAGATCTACAACCAGCACATCCCCCAACGCGCCCTACAGCATCAAACCCCGTTTCAGGCCATCGAGGCATGGCGGGCGAAAAGTCCAGAATCGTTCGTTGATTCAGTTAATAATCTTACGGGACTTGACATATAATCACACCGGATGGGACATCCAGGTATTCCAAAATGGCTTCACGGGCATAAAAGGTTTTGGTGCGCCCGGTGGCTTTGGCCAGAGCATCGAGGCGGTTTTAAATCTCGGCGGGTAGGCGAATGGCGAGCATGGTTTGTCTCCGGCCAATCAAATGCTATACAAGCATGGCAGTTTTGAGGGCAAGCGCCAGACGCTTCACTTCACCGCCTCAGTAGGTGCATCTTCGCCTTGCAGCAAGGGCTTGCCATCTCGCCAAATCACCGCGTATTGCCCAAGGCGGCGCTTACGCTCCAGCGCCTTGTCCACGGCTCTTTGCAGAGCAGCTAGTTGTATCACCGCTTCGGGCGAGGGGGATGCGTTGTAAACGCAACGAATTTCGTCAGCTTCACTCATTGCAATATTTCCAGTAGGTGTTTGTAATACTCTGGATGAACAATTTTTCGTTGCCTGCCAGATTGCTCAAACATGAGCACGGGTTGTTCCCCGTTATTCATATAGCATTGACAATGACTTACCCGCCAAGAGAAATCATTCAACAGATGTTGCAGACTGCGCGAAAAACGCCGTTCAAGATCAGCCTCAGACACATGATGCCCACCATGGCGTACCCGCTCAGCAACGCGGAGCTTTGACATTTGTAGATTCGGCAACGCGAGGTAAATCAACTCCACCCGCCAGCCTTGTTGCATCAGCCTGTCCACCAGTTTCAGATAACTTCGACCTGACAAGGTGGTTTCAAACGCAAAATTATCACGGGCTTGCACACGTTCCGCAAGTTCACGCAGAAAGATGCGACTTGCCGCCAACATTTCCCGCTCAGGCGCGAACGGAGACAGTCCAGCCGCGATTAAGTCGGCGTTAATAAAGTGGGCGCAGCCCGCAACATCCGGCAGGTATTCCATGGCAAAGGTGGTTTTCCCGGCGCCATTCGGCCCCGCGATGACCCAGCATGTCGGCATCACTTCACCGCCTGCTTCAACGCCGCGCGGATGATCTCGCCCGCTTCCAGCCCCGCTGCATCCGGTACGGCGCGTGCCATGCGGGATGCTTCGACGGGCTTGTAGCCCAAGGCCTCCAGCGCGGTGATGGCTTCGCCCATGGCGCCATGCGCCGCGCTAGCGCCCGCCGTTCCGGGCAGCCCGGCACCCTCCAGCCCGCCCAGGCGGTCGCGCATTTCGATAATCAGGCGTTCGGCGGTTTTGCGGCCAATGCCGGGTAGGCGAATCAGTGTAGAAACATCGTTGCGCTGCACCGCATCGGCAAATTCCTGCGCGTTCATGCCGGAGAGGATGGCGAGCGCGAGCTTGGCGCCTACCCCGCTGATCTTCAACAGGTTGCGAAACAGGCTGCGCTCGGCCTCGCGCAGGAATCCGTAGAGCAGGAAGGCGTCCTCGCGCACCACGGTGTGAATCAGTAAGCACACTTCTTGCCCCGTGGCGGGCAGGTCGTAGATGCTGGACATCGGCGCCTCGACCTCGTAGCCCACGCCGTTCACGTCGACCAGCAGCCAGGGCGGCTGCTTGCTGACGAGGGTGCCTTTCAAACGTCCGATCATGCTTGCGCCTCGGTGGTCTGTAGGTGCAAATTCATTCGCACATGGATGGTTGAATGGTGCGAATGAATTCGCACCCACAGCAGGTCATCGGCTGCGCCGGCGGAAGCGGGATTGCGCCAGCAGGCGCATGTTCTCGCGCTGCTGCTCATTCAGTTGCCCGGATTCGACGGCACTCATCAGCGAGGTGCGCCGGTAGGCATGGCACAGGGCGATGGCGGCGGCATCCGCGCCGTCGGCGGGCGGATGGTCGGCCAGCCTGAGCAGGCGCTTGACCATGTGCTGAACCTGCACCTTGTCCGCCCGGCCCGTGCCGACGACCGACTGCTTGACCTCGGCGGGCATGTATTCGGCGACCGGCAGGCCCTTGACGACCGCCGCCGCGATGGCCGCGCCGCGCGCCTGCCCGAGCTTGAGCGAGGATTCGGGACTGCGGAACATGAAGATCTGTTCGATGGCGAATTCGTTCGGCTGGAAGGCATCGATCAAGGCGCTGACGCGGATGAACACCTCGCCCAGCCGCTCGGGGAAACCGGCCTTGGCCGAAAGCTTGAGGCTTTCGAGATGCAGGCAGGCGTATTCGCGGCCCTGCCTTTCGATCACGGCCACGCCGGTGGTGACGGAACCGGGGTCGATGCCAAGGATGCGCAGCGAGGCTTGCGCCTGTTTCACACCCTCTCCCCCGCGAGGGGGGAGGGCGTAAAAGCAGTGCGTCGCGTCAAGCCAGCGCCTCGTCCGGCAGTTCGGCGTTGTGGTAGACGGCCTGCACGTCGTCCAGGTCTTCGAGCATGTCGATCATCTTGACCAGCTTCTCGGCCACCTCGCCCTCGACCGCCGCCGAGGTGCTGGCGCGCATGGTGATCTCGGCGTCTTCCGGCGTCATGCCCCTGGCCTTCATGCCATCGACCACGGACTGGAAGGCCTCGGGCGAGGTCAGCACCTCGATGGAGCCGTCCTCATCCGCCGCCACGTCATCCGCGCCCAGCTCCAGGGCGGCCTCCATGATCGCGTCCTCGTCCACGCCCGGCGCATACAGCAGCACGCCGATCTTGCTGAACAGGTAGGCCACGGAGCCGTCGGTGCCAAGGTTGCCGCCGTTCTTGCTGAAGGCATGGCGCACCTCGGCCACGGTGCGCACCTTGTTGTCGGTCATGCACTCGACGAACACCGCCACGCCGCCCGGGCCGTAGCCTTCGTAGGTCAGCTCCTCGTAGTTGTCGCCGCCATCCGCACCCACGCCGCGCTTGGCCGCGCGTTCCATGGTGTCCTTGGTCATGTTGGCGCCCAGCGCCTTGTCCCAGGCCAGACGCAGGCGAGGGTTCTCGGCCGGGTTGGCGCTCTGGCCCGCACGCGCGGCCACGGTGATCTCGCGGATGATCTTGGTCCAGATCTTCGCGCGCTTCTTGTCCTGGCGATCCTTGCGGTGCTTGATGTTGGCCCATTTGCTGTGACCCGCCATGAGAACCTCTGTAAATCAATTCAATCGGTGAAAGTTTAACCTGCCCGTGCAGGAGCGGAGCTTGGACCGCGATCATGGCTCCGTGGCATCGCGGCCCAAGGTCCGCTCCTACAGGTCAATCCTTGGGCCTGCCCGCGACGATGC
>SDAY01000182.1 GCA_006212015.1 Halothiobacillaceae bacterium | reverse complement strand
GCATTGTTTTAATGCAAGTTTATATGCGGTCGCCCTGCTGCATCCAACCACGCTTAAACGGGTTATGCACTTATGATACGAATTCGCCTATCTCCCGAGCTGAGGCGGAAGCATCGATCCGGGAATATATTGAAATCTTTTACAACCGCCAACGGCGCCACTCGCGTCTTGGCTATGTGGTACCGGCCGTGTTTGCACAAAATTTCAGTGAACAACAGGTTTGGGGTTGAGGTGGGTGTGTCTACGGTTGTCAGGATAGGTCACAATGGCTACCACTGCCGCGCAGGTAGAGCAAACGAATGACGAGAGCTGAGATGAAAGAATCCTACCTACCGACATTGCTGCAGATGAGGATGCTTGTCGGCTTCCTTGGCGAGCGTGCTCAGTGCGCCTGGTGGCCGACAGCGTTCTATGAGGCATCAAGCAAGCTCTTCCTGGAGCCGGTCTTCTCTAAAACGTCTCGCCTTGCTCAGTACCATGGTGTGCTGGAAGCCGCCAGACGATTGCACGACGAGCATTTGAGCGTGGGTAGCTACCACCTGTTCCGGTTGCCCGAAGAGGTCGAGCAAGACCTGCACGCGACCGTGCAAAGCAGCGTGTTCGATGCACTCGCCAGCCACGCGCCACAGAGCAAAGAGGCTGCGCTGGATGCGTTGAAACGATTGGCTGCTACGGGCGGCACGTCCAGCGTGGGTCCAACGGCGGTCGGTGGTATCAAGGATCTCGAATCCACCGACACCCTGAAATCTATCGCTGCGGCCTATCTATCGGCGTTCACACAGAACGCCAAAACTTATCCGTATCTGGTGCCATAGATGGGGGCAAAGTGCATCGTGGCCGACAACACGCACTATACGGCTCAGTTGCAGGCAGGCCTTGGGCTCGTCAACGAGACCAAGACGTTACTCGACCTGTGGTCGCCTGGCATGTCGGCGAACCAGTTGTATCAGGTCGCGCTTGAATCGGGTCGATTCCCCACCGTTACCGCGCGCCGACTTCGCAACATCGTCGTCGAATGCTTCGCTCCACGCTATCTCGTGGCTGGTGGTGCACCGGCGGCACATCTCAAACGGCTGTCCGCAACGACAGCCACGGCCGACCTGACGCAGCTCATGCTCATTTTTACGAGTCGGGCCAACCCGATCCTTGGCGACTTCGTGCGCCACGTTTACTGGGCTCGGTATGCCGGTGGTTACACGCATATCACCAATGACGACGCTCGCACCTTTGTCGAGCGTGGCATCGATGATGGCAAGACCATCAAACGCTGGTCTGAAACCACAGTTCGGCGTGTCTCCGCCTATCTGACGGGATGCTGCGCCGACTACGGAATGCTTGAGCGCGGTTTGCGTTCGAGCCGTCGCATCCTGCCGTTCCGTGTTTCGCCATCCGTGGCCGCTTACTTGGCCTACGAACTGCACTTTTCCGGCATCGGTGACAACGCCCTGTTGACCCACGAAGACTGGCAGTTATTTGGCCTGGCGCGCGAAGACGTGCTGGAGGAAATCAAACGACTCTCGCTGAAGGGGTTGCTCATCGTCCAGGCTGCTGGCGACGTGATCCGCATCAGCTGGAAACAACAAGACATGGAGGCGCTCTGCGATGTCCTCACTCAAAGCTGATTTCGACGAGTTGCGCGAGCGCGTCCGCCACGGACGCGAGCTTGGCCATGCGAGCTTCGAACCGATTTATTACCTTGTCTTCCCACCAGAGCAGATCCTTGATGTGAAGCGGCAAACGCCCGCTTGGGTGGCCAAGCTGCACCATGAAGGCTGGGATGTGCACACGTTTTCAATCGCTGAACATATCTGGGCTCTGCTCAAGGGCGACCCGTTCTGGTCGCTCTGCGTGATGGAAGACAAGTCAGCGCCTTTGGATTGGCCGCGTACCAACAAGGCGCTGGCGGACATCCTGGCGGCGGATAACGGCTTGCTGAAGCGGCTGGAGGATGCCCTGCAGCCGCTCGAAGGTCAGCAGAACGCGCTGCTGTTGGTCACGGACCTTGAGGCACTGCATCCGTTTATGCGCATCGGTGCCATCGAAAGCCAGCTCCAGGGCAAGTTTCACGTGCCGACGATTTTTCTGTACCCCGGCGTGCGAACCGGCAAGACACGCCTGAAGTTTCTCGGCTTCTACCCGGAAGACGGCAATTACCGCTCCGTCCACGTCGGCGGCTGAACAGACATAAGAACCCTGGGACAAACCTATGACCATTCGCTCACTCTTCGACCCAAGCAAGGACATCTACCGCACCATCGAGAAGGTCATCACCTATGGCGTCTCGACTGATGCCCGCCTCAAGGCTGAGATTTCCGAGTACGTGGTCACCGAAAGTATTGAGGAGCAGTTCCGCAAGCTCCTCGACCGTATGCAGCTGGCGATGGAGTCGGGTGGGGAAAACGAGATCGGGGTTTGGGTATCCGGCTTCTATGGTTCCGGTAAGAGTTCGTTCACAAAGTACCTCGGCCTAGCCTTTGACGACCAGAGCACCATCGACGGCACGCCATTCATCAAGTACCTGCAAGACCGCCTGCACAAGCCGCAGACCAAGGCACTCCTCAGTACCGTGGCGCAGCGTTTCCCTGCCGCCGTGGTCATGCTCGATCTGGCCAGCGAAATGTTAACCGGACCGACGATGGCGGATGTGTCTACCGTTCTTTATTACAAGGTGCTGCAATGGGCAGGCTACTCGCGCAACCTCAAGGTTGCCGCTTTCGAGCGCATGGTCGAGAAGGACGGCCGTACGCCCGAACTGCATGAGTGCATCGCCCAGGCGCTACCAGGTGCCACCTGGGCTCGCGTGCAGAACAACCCACTCGCAATCGATGGACTGATTCCCAAGATCGCTCACGAGATGTACCCGGCGCTCTTCCCAGAGGCCAAGTCCTTCTCGTCCAGCACCGAGGGCTTCTTCCAGTTCGAAGACCAGCGCGTGCAGGAGATGATCGACATCGTCCGCGAAAAGAGCGGCAAGCAGAACATCATCTTCATCGTTGACGAAGTTGGCCAGTACGTGGCCTCGCGCGACAACCTGATTCTTAACCTCGATGGCCTGGCCAAAAACCTCAAGCGCCTGGGCGACGGCAAGGCCTGGATCATCTCTACTGCGCAGCAGACGCTCGCCGAGGACACCCCACGCGCAGCGCTGAACTCGGACAAGCTCTACAAGCTGAAAGACCGCTTCCCGATCCAGATCGACCTCGAATCGAGCGATATCAAGGAGATCTGCTACCGCCGCCTGCTCGGCAAATCACCGGCGGGTGAAACTGAGCTCGGCAAGCTGTTCGAGGCCCACGGCCAGGCGTTACGACACAACACCAAGCTGCAAGATGC
>SDAY01000181.1 GCA_006212015.1 Halothiobacillaceae bacterium | reverse complement strand
CTGCGAATAGATCGAGACCGAGCAGATCACTCACTTCTCGGTAAAGCTGGAGTGCCTGCGCGTAGTCCTCTTTACGGAACGCCTCTTGTGCTTTACGAACTAATGATTCGCTCATTTTCGCCCCTGAAGGAATGGAGTATTGCGAACATCCATCCCCTAATGGGCATGGCAGACATTATGCGTTGTATGGGCTGGTTGGCTGTTTAGGCGAGCAGACCGACTGCGTCGATTGCCAGTGCGTGACGACGGATGCCTTCCACCGCCTCAATGAACGGCCGATGCTTGACCAGCACACACACCACGTCCGCCGTGGCGAGTGCGTCTTCCAGGGTGGCGAGTGACAGATTGGGCTGATTCAGCTTCTGCGGAAGGGTTTCGATGTTGGGTTCCACTGTCAGAATTTGGCACCCCAATTTCGTGATCTGCTGAGTAATTTCGAGTGCAGGGCTTTCGCGCAGGTCGTCAATGTCCGGCTTGAAGGCCAGTCCAAGGCAGGCGACCTTGATGTCGCTCATCGTGCAGCCGGGCTTTTTAGCCAAGGTATCAGCGATGGAGGCTTTGACCTTGTCGAGCACCCATTCGGGCTTGTGGTCGTTGACCTCGCGAGCCATGTGGATGATGCGGGCTTCGTCGGGGGTGGTGTCGACGATAAACCAAGGGTCGACCGCAATGCAGTGCCCCCCGACACCGCACCCGGGTTGAAGAATGTTGACGCGAGGATGGTGGTTAGCAAGTTTTATGAGTTCCCAGACGTTGATGTCTAACTTGTCGCAGATCATCGAGAGCTCGTTAGCGAAGGCGATGTTGACATCGCGGAAGCTGTTTTCCGTCAACTTGCACATTTCGGCGGTACGGGCGTTGGTGCCCACGAGTTCGCCCTGGACGAAAGTCTTGTAGAGCGTGGCCGCCATGAAGGTTGCCGTGCGGGTCATGCCCCCAAGGACGCGGTCGTTGGCAACCAGTTCATGCACCACGCGGCCGGGCAATACGCGCTCCGGGCAATAGGCGATCTGGATGTCCGCGCTTTCCTGTACCTGTTGCGGAAAGGTCAAGTCCGGCCGCGCCTCGGCCAGCCATGCCGCGAGCTTTTCCGTCGTGCCGACGGGGGAGGTCGATTCCAGGATGACCAGGTTGCCTTTCTGCAGAACGGGGGCAATCGCCCGTGCTGCAGCCTCGATATTACTCAGGTCGGGTTCATGATCGCCCTTGAAGGGTGTCGGCACGGCAATGAGGAATGCCTCTGCCGGCTCGGGCGTCGTTGTCGCGCGCAGGTAGCCCTCCACCACCGCGGCATGAACGAGCATGTCGAGTTCCGGCTCCACGATGTGGATCTTGCCCTGATTGATGGTGTTGACGGCATGCTCGGATACATCGACGCCGATCACTTTTATCTTACGCGAAGCAAACAGCGTGGCGGTGGGCAGGCCGATGTATCCAAGACCGATCATCGAAATGGTTTTGAACATGAGTTTGTCTCTCCCTTTCAGTTTTTAAAGAAATGTTTGCTTGAGAAGGTCACGAATGCGAATTGCCGCCTTGCCATCACCGTAAGGGTTGTGGGCGCGCGTCATGGCTTCGTATGTTTCAGCGTCATCGAGTAGGCGGTTGGCCTCGCGTACGATGGCATCGAGGTTGGTGCCTACCAGCTTCACGGTGCCGGCTTCCAAGGCTTCGGGGCGCTCGGTGGTGTCACGCATCACCAGCACGGGCTTGCCAAGTGAGGGAGCCTCCTCCTGAACACCGCCCGAATCGGTGATGATCAAGGCGCAGCGGTCCATCAGGTACACGAAGGGGAGGTAATCCTGTGGCTCCAGCAGCACCACGTTGGGTTGATTGCCCAGGATGCGTCGTACTGGCTCCTGCACGTTGGGGTTGAGGTGTACTGGGTAGATCACCTGCACGTCCCCCCGGCTGGCAATCTGGGCCAGTGCGTGACAGATCGCCTCGAACCCTTCGCCAAAGTTTTCGCGCCGGTGGCCTGTCACAAGCACGAGTCGTTTCTTGGGGTCCAGGAAGTCGAACGTCGACTCGAACTGGTTGCGTAGACCCTCGTCCGTATGTATCCGCTCGGCCACGTCCAGTAATGCATCGATCACGGTGTTGCCGGTGACATGTGCCGTGCTCTCGGTAATACCTTCTGCCAGAAGGTTGGCGCGCGACTTTTGAGTTGGGGCGAAGTGGAGGTCGGCCACAGCACCTGTGATGCGGCGGTTCATCTCCTCCGGCCATGGAGAGTATTTGTTGTAAGTCCGCAGTCCGGCTTCGACGTGACCGACCTTGACGCGGGCATAGTAGGCCGAAAGACTGGCCGCAAGGGTTGTACTGGTGTCGCCATGAACCAAAACCACATCGGGAAGCCACTCTTTGTAGACATCTCTCATACCAAGAAGGACATTGCTGGTGATGTCACTCAGGTCCTGTCCGGGCTTCATGAGGTTCAGGTCGAAATCCGGGCGAATCTGTAACAGGTCCAGCACCTGGTCGAGCATTTGCCGATGCTGCGCAGTGACGCATACCTTTGCTTCGAACATGGGATCGGCGGCCAGCGCCTTGACTACGGGAGCCATCTTGATGGCCTCAGGCCGTGTTCCAAAGACGGTCAAAATTTTCATGCTTGTTGTTCAGTATTAGCGGATGGGATTTCGAGGATGCATGCCTTCTTTTCGAGCCTGTCGAAGACAGTGCGGCGGAATGGCTTCGCCTGTTTCGATAGTTCGGCTTCCCAAGCGTGGACGATCTGTTGTTCGTCGGAACGTATGTAGTCGTCCATCAGGAAGTGCAGTTGGCTGCCGTTGGAAAAGTGCTGCAGAACCTTGGGCATGGCCGGATATCGTGCTTGCGAGCCCGTGCTAGCCGGGGGGCCATCAACCAGAACAAGAATCTTTGGAGTTATTCCGTTCAGCTCGTTCTTGAGTTGCGCCAGAGCATCGTCACACGCGTAGTACGAAAACTCGCACCCTGTGTCATCGCGCCATGGGATCAAGGGTGCAAGCACGACGCGAGCATGCAGATTCAAGCCGGCCTGCATCAAGTTCCGGCGGGTCTGTTGCTCGTACTCGGGCAGGTGATCGAAGCTAAGCAAGGGCGATGGCTTACGGTTTGCACGTCGCGCTACTCGATCGAGCGCCTTGGCCAGCCCTAGGGTGGCTGTTCAGGAGCCAAATTCGATGACCGCGTAATACGCATGCTGCTCGACCAGCTTAATCAGCAGCACGCCAAGATCAGGACTAATGGGCCAGTTGTGTACCTCGGGCATCAGGACGTCTGGGCCCAGGTAGTGTTGGAGTCGAATAAAAGACTCGATCTGCCTGACCGCGCTATTGATGTCACGCTGTTGGTGTTGTTCGAGGACTTTTAGATTGTCTTAAATGA
>SDAY01000005.1 GCA_006212015.1 Halothiobacillaceae bacterium | reverse complement strand
GGGGTTTATCGAGTGGCGGGTCGCTGCCAGGCCGCCCAGCCCGCCGCGATCCAGCCGAGGATCAGCAGCATGCCGCCGAAGGGGGTGACGAAGGCGAGCATGTGGATGCCGCTCAGGACATAGAGATAAAGGCTGCCGCTGAACAGGACGATGCCGCCGATCCACAGCAGGCCGGCGAGGTTCAGCGGTCGCGATGCCCCGGTCTGCCTGATCCACAGTCCAACGGCGAGCAGGGCGAAGGCGTGCAGGAACTGGTACAGCACCGCCGTTTCATAGACCTCCAGCAGGCGCGGATCGAGCATCTTTTTCAAGCCGTGCGCGCCGAACGCGCCCAAGGCCACGCCCAGGCCGCCCAGCAGGCAGGCGGCCAGCAGGAAAAGGCGGGAGCGATCGGGCAGTGGGCCAGCCATCAGTCGAGGTAGTCGTCCTCGATGGCCTTCTTCAGGCGGCGCTCTTCCATGAGCTCGTCCAGGCGGCGGCGCGCGTCCTTGTTCGTCGCAGCCTTGGCCTTGAGGGCGTCTTCATGGATGTCGACGGTTTCGGGCGGGGTCCAGAGATCCTCGGCCATGTCTTCGATGGATTTACGGTTGCTCATGTCAGTCTCACGCGGTTAGGCAAGCGAACCATGGATGGGTATGCAGCGGAATCATTCAAGAAATCTCACTCGCCATCAAGTCCATGCTCGCGCAGTTTCTTGCGCAGGGTGCCGCGGTTGATGCCCAGGCAGGCCGCGGCGCGGGTCTGGTTGCCGTCGCAGTGGCTCATCGCGCACTCCAGCAAGGGGCGCTCGACCTCGCGCAGGACCAGTGCGTACAGGTCACGCGGATCATCGCCTTCCAGCGTCTGTATGTAGTGCTTCAGCGCAGCGCTGACGGCCTCATGCAAAGGTGTGGCTGGCGGGGTCATGCGGCCTCCTGCGCACTATCCCTGTGTGCTTCAAAATGCTGGGTGAGCGCGGTGCGTTGTGCATCGGCATCATCGATGGTCATGAATCGGGCGCGAAGAGTATCCCCACCCGGCAGGTGCGCGCAATACCAGCCGATGTGCTTGCGCGCAACACGTGCGCCCTGAGCCGCACCGTAGAGGGCGTGCAAGCCTTCGAGATGGTGCAGGATGAGGCGGTATTTTTCGCTCAGGCCGGGATCGGCGGGGATGTTCTGGCCTTCAAGAGCAGCGCGCAGCTGGGCGAACAGCCAGGGGCGTCCGAGCGCCGGGCGACCGATCATCAAGCCGTCGGCGCCGCTGTCCCGAAGGACCTGCATGGCCTTGGCCGGGCTGTCGATGTCGCCATTGGCCCACAGCGGCAGGTCGACGGCCTCGCGGACCGCGCGAAGGGTGTCGTACTCGGCCTCGCCACGGAACAGGTCGGCGCGGGTGCGGCCGTGGATGGCCAGCGCCTGGATGCCAGCCGACTGGGCGATGCGGGCGATGGACACGGCGTTGCGCTGGTCGGGGTCCAGTCCGGTGCGGATCTTCAGCGTGACCGGCGCATCGACCGCGCGCACGACCGCGTCAAGGATGCGTCCCACCAGAGCCTCGTCGCCCAGCAGGGCCGAGCCCGCCGCTTTCTGGCAGACCTTCCTGGCCGGGCAGCCCATGTTGATGTCGACGATCTGCGCGCCCTGCTCGACGCCATGTCGGGCGGCATCAGCCATCAAGGCCGGGTCGTTGCCAACGATCTGGATGGCGCGCGGTTCCGGTTCGTCCTCATGCGGGCGGCGCAGCAGGCTCTTGCGGGTGTCCCGCAGGCGCGGGTTGCTGGCCGACATCTCGCCGACCGCCAGGCCCGCGCCGAAGTCCTTGCAGAGCTGGCGGAACGGCCGGTCGGTCACCCCGGCCATGGGCGCGAGGGCGAGCGCTGCGTCAAGCTGGAACGGGCCGATCTTCATGCGCCGTAGATCACCCTCGGCAGCCAGGTGGCGATGCCCGGCCAGAAGGAGAGGATGATGAGCATCAGCAGTTGCAGGCCAATGAATGGCACGGCGCCGCGATAGATGTCCGCCGTGGCGACATGGGCCGGGGCCGCGCCGCGCAGGTAGAACAGGGCGAAGCCGAAGGGCGGGGTGAGGAAGGAGGTCTGCAGGTTGATGGCGATCATGACTCCGAGCCAGACCGGGTCGATGCCCATCATCAGCAGGATGGGGGCGACGATGGGCACGACCACGAAGATGATCTCGATGAAATCGAGCATGAAGCCGAGCAGGAACATCACCAGCATCACGATCAGCATGGCGCCGAGGGCGCCGCCGGGCAGGCTGGACATCCATGCATGCACCACGTCGTCGCCGCCGAAGCCGCGGAAGACCAGCGAGAACACCGAGGCGCCGATCAGGATCAGGAAGACCATGCTGGTCATGCGCGTGCTGGCGCGGGCGGCATCGGCCAGCATGGCGCGCCGCAACCGGCCACGCAGTCCGGCCAGCAGCAGGGCACCCGCCGCGCCCACGGCGGCGGCCTCGCCGGGCGTGGCGATGCCGCCGAGGATGGAGCCGAGCACCGCAAGGATCAGCAGCAGGGGCGGCGCCAGGGCTTTCAGCAGCTGGCTCGTGCTCGCCGGGCGCACGTTTTGGGCCTGGCAGGTTTTTACCCCTCCCCCATGTGTGGGGGAGGTCGGGAGGGGGCCTTGATGGGGCATGCGGTCCGGGCTGCGCCAGGCCAGCCAGCCGAGGTAGAGGGCATACAGTCCGACCAGCATCAGGCCCGGGATCAGCGCGCCGGCGAACAGGTCGCCGACCGACACGGTCCTGGGGGCGTAGATGCCCTGCGCGAGCTGCGCCTGGCTGTAGGCGGAGGCGAGCTGGTCGCCGAGCAGGACCAGCACGATCGACGGCGGGATGATCTGCCCGAGCGTGCCCGCCGCGCAGATGGTGCCGCAGGCGATGCGGGTGTCGTAGCCGCGCTGCAGCATGGCGGGCAGGGCCATCAGGCCCATGGTGACCACGGTCGCGCCGACGATGCCGGTGCTGGCGGCCAGCAGCGCGCCCACCAGCAGCACGGCGAAGGCGAGCGAGCCCGGACGCTGGCCGGCGAGGCCCGCGAGGTTGCCGAGCAGGTCCTCGGCGATGCGG
The DNA here is from genome assembly GCA_006212015.1 of Halothiobacillaceae bacterium. Lineage (GTDB taxonomy): Bacteria > Pseudomonadota > Gammaproteobacteria > Halothiobacillales > Halothiobacillaceae > Thiofaba. Next base: position 40,432 of record SDAY01000005.1, on the reverse strand, counting down.
GCCTTCTCCAGCACCACGCCCATCAGGATGAACAGCGGCACCGCGATCAGGGTGTCGTTGCCCATGGCGCCGAACAGGCGATTGGGCAGGGCTTCCAGCAGGCTCAGGTCGAAGGCGCCGAACGCGCTGCCGAGCAGGGCGACGATCAGCGAGACCCCGGCGAGGGTGAAGGCAACCGGATAGCCGATCATCAGGCCGGCGAACACGGCGGCGAACAGCAGCAGGGGCCAGAGGGCATCCATGGCTCAGACCTCGGTGCGCAGGTGATCGGGCGGAACGGCCGCGCCGCCGCGCAGCACGGCGATGGCGCGCAGCGCGTCCGCCAGTCCCTGCAGCATCAGCAGCGCGGGCATCAGCCACAGCAGCGACTTGAGCAGGTAGACGAAGGGCAGGCCGCCCGGTTCGCGCGAGCCTTCCAGCAGCGACCAGGAGGCCAATACATAGTCCGTGCTGAGCCAGAGGATCAGCCCCATGACCGGCCACAGGAAAAGCAGGGTGCCGAGCAGGTTGACCCAGGCCTGGCCGCGCGGGCTCATGCGCCGGTAGAGCACGTCCACGCGCACATGGTCATCGTGCCTGAGGGTGTAGGCCGCGCCGAACATGAAGATCATCGCGAACAGGTAGGTCACGCCCTCGCCCAGCGCGGTGTAGCCGAGGCTGAAGCCGTAACGCAGGATCACGACCAGCATCGTCAGCAGGACCATGCCGTAGGTCAGCCAGGCGACGGTCCGGCCCGTCCATTCGGACAGGCCATCCAGCAGGGCGGTCAGGCGGTTCATGCGGGCAGGGCGGGTGTGGCGCGGACATGCGCGGCGAGCAGCCGTCCGAAGGCGTCCGGATCCTTGGTGTGGGTCAGCTCGCCCGCGCGCGGGAAGTGCAGGTCCACCAGGCGGGAGAGCCAGAAACGCAGCGCGGCGGCGCGCAGCATGGCGGGCCAGGAGGCATGCTCGGCGGGGGTGAAGGGGCGCACCGCGGCATAGGCCGCGAGCAGGGCGCGGGTGCGCTCCGGGTCCAGCTCGCGCGCCTCGGTCGCGCACCAGTCGTTGACCGTGACCGCCACGTCGTAGAGCAGGGCGTCGGTGCAGGCGTAATAGAGGTCGATGATGCCGGTCAGGCGGCTGGATCCCTCCATGGGTCCAGCCCTCCGGGTGTCGCCTTCCGGCGACCCAACGCCGTTCCCTACGGCGTTTTTCGCGTCCTCGAACAGGGCGTTGTCGCGGAACAGGTCGGCATGGATCACCCCGCGCGGCAGCGCGTCGTGGCGGTGGCTGAACTGGAAGCCGATCTCCTCGTCCAGGCGGCGGGCCTCGTCCGCGCTCAGGCGGTCATGCACGCGGGCGACGGCCTCGCGCCACCAGTGCGGGCCACGCGGGTTGGCGCGCTCCGCCGGGTAGGACTGACCGGCCAGGTGCATCCGCGCCAGCGCCGTGCCAATGGCGGCGCACTGGGCGGCATCGGGGTGATCCACCGTGCCGCCGCTCAGGCGCTGCACCAGGGCCGCCGGCTTGCCGCACAGCGCGCTCAGGTAGCGGTCATCACGATCCGCCAGCGGATGGGCGGTCGGTACGCCGTGCTCGGCGAGGTGGGCCATCAGTTCGAGGAAGAAGGGCAGCTCGTCCCTGCCCAGCTGCTCGAACAGGGTCAGGACATAGCGTCCCTGATCCGTGGTGACGAAGTAGTTGGTGTTCTCGATGCCTGCGCTGATGCCGGTGTATTCAACCAGCACACCGGCATCGAAAGATGCGAGAAAGGCTTCGAGTTCGGGGCGCTCGACCCGTGTGTAGACCGACATGAGGAATGATTACCAGCGGAACAGGATCCATTGCGGGATCAGGTAGGCGTCCATCGGGCCGTTGTGGCGGGTTTCCAGCTCGCCGTCGCCGTCGGTGTCGATCAGGTAGTAGGCCGGGCCGGCCTGCGGGGTGATCTTGATCATGTAGAGGCGACCCTTGATGCGGTACTCCTCGATGTCCTGGCCCTCCGACTTGCGGATGGTGATCTCCGGTTCCGGCATGGCCTCGTCGTCGGTCCGGGGCGCGGTGGGCTCGGGCGGCGGCGGCGCGTCGGCCGCCATGGCGGGGCCAGCGGCCAGGGCCAGCAGGAGGGTGGCGGTCAGGGCGTGGTGTTTGCTCATGGTCATAGCTCCAGCAACATCCGCTGCTCCTCGGGCGAGGGGGTGACGCTGCGGCTTTGGTAAAAGTCGAAGATGGTATCCAGCACGGCCTGCGGTTCGTCGAGGATGTGGAACAGGTCCATGTCCGCCGGGCTGATCGTGCCTTCGGTGATGAGCGTGTCGCGGAACCAGTCCAGCAGTCCGGCCCAGAACGCGCTGCCCACCAGGATGATGGGGATGCGGCGCGACTTGCCGGTCTGCACCAGGGTGAGGATCTCGGCCAGCTCATCCAGCGTGCCGAAGCCGCCCGGCAGGACCACGTAGGCCGAGGCGTACTTCACGAACATCACCTTGCGGGCGAAGAAGTGCTGGAAGTGCAGGGAGATGTCCTGGTACGGGTTGGTGGTCTGCTCATGCGGAAGCTGGATGTTCAACCCGATGCTGGGCGCCGCGCCGGCCTTGGCGCCCTTGTTGGCCGCCTCCATGATGCCGGGGCCGCCGCCGCTGATCACCGCGAAGCCCGCGTCCGCGAGCTTGTGGGCGATCTCGACCGCGAGGGCATAGTGCGGGTGATCCGGCGCGAAGCGGGCCGAGCCGAAGATGCTCACCGAGGGCTCGATGCTGGAGAGCGTCTCGAAGCCGGTGACGAACTCCGCCATGATCTGGAAGACCTTCCACGATTCGCGCGCGAGGAAGCTGGAATCCTTGGGCGGACGGTGCACATCCCTGTGCGCCGCCCTAGGGGGCAGCCCTTCGGGCTGTCCCGATTCACTCCCGGTGAATCGGTGATGCGCGGGGCGGTGGGGGGGTGGGGCGCTGTCGCTCATGCGCGGGGCTACTCTATCAATGAGGCTCGGAAGAAGTCGGAAAAAGGTACCATGGCGGCCGGTTTGCCGGAAGTTAGTCAGGTGTTTCGCCCCATGCCCCAGTCCCATGCTGAACTCGTCCTCGTCGACGGTTCCTCCTACCTGTTCCGCGCCTTTCATGCCCTGCCGCCGCTGACCACGCGCGACGGCACACCGACTGGCGCCCTGCATGGCGTGCTGGCGATGATCCAGAAGCTGGTGCTGGAGGAGCGGCCGAGCCATGTCGCGGTGGTGTTCGACGCGCCGGGCCGGACCTTCCGCGACGAGCTCTATCCCGAGTACAAGGCCCATCGACCGCCCATGCCGGACGAGCTGCGGGTGCAGATCGCGCCGCTGCACCAGGCCATCCGCGCGATGGGTCTGCCGCTCCTGATCGTCGAGGGTGTGGAGGCGGACGACGTCATCGCCACCCTGACCCGGCAGGCGCACGAACACGGCCTGCCGGTGCTGATCTCGACCGGTGACAAGGACATGGCGCAGCTATCCAGCCCCGGCGTGACCCTGATCGACACCATGAAGAACACCCGCATGGCCCCGGCGGGCGTGGAGGCGAAGTTCGGCGTGCCGCCCGGGCGCATCATCGACTACCTCGCCCTGGTCGGCGACACCAGCGACAACGTGCCGGGCGTGAAGGGTTGCGGGCCGAAGACGGCAGTGAAGTGGCTGGCTGAATACGGTTCGCTGGATGGCGTGATGGCCGCCGCGCCGGCCATGAAGGGCAAGGCGGGCGAGAACCTGCGCGCGGCGCTGGTGCACCTGCCGCTTTCGCGCGAGCTGGTCACGGTGAAGGCCGATGTTGAGCTTCCGCTGAACATGGAAGACCTGAAGCCCGCTGAACCCGACCTGCCCGCATTGATCGCGCTGGCGGAGCGCTATGAGTTGCAGCGGCATCTCAAGGCGTGGCAAGCCCGAATGGAGGAGAAGGCGGATTTACCCCTCTCCCCCGGCGGGAGAGGGGAGAGGGGGGAGGCGCTTGAAGATGGCGACACAGCACATTCGGACGCTGCATCACCCTCTCCCCAACCCCTCGCCCCTCAAGGGCGAGGGGCTTATGGCGCCATTTTGGACGAGGGGGCCCTGAGCGACTGGCTCAAGCGCCTCGAACAGGCCGAGCTGATCGCCTTCGATACCGAGACCACCAGCCTCGACCCCATGCAGGCGGAGATCGTCGGCGTCTCCTTCGCCATCCAGCCCGGCGAGGCGGTCTACATCCCGCTCGCGCACAGCTACCCCGGCGTGTCGGACCAGCTCGACCGCACCGCCGTGCTGGCCCGCCTCAAGCCGCTGCTGGAAAGTGCCAAGCACGCCAAGGTCGGCCAGAACCTGAAATACGACGCCCATGTGCTGGCCAATCACGGCATCACGCTCGCGGGCATCGCCCATGACACCCTGCTCGAATCCTACATTCTGGATGCCGGGCAGAATCGCCATGACCTCGATACCCTGGCCCGCCGTCACCTCGATCACGAGAACATCAAATACGAGGACGTGGCGGGCAAGGGCGCCAAGCAGATCCCGTTCGCGGCCGTGAGCATCGAAATGGCGACCGACTACGCCGCCGAGGATGCCGACATCACCCTGCGCCTGCATCAGGTGCTGTGGCCGCGACTGTCCGCAGAGCCTGGGCTGAGGCGGGTGTACGAGGCCATCGAGATGCCCCTGCTGCCGGTGCTGATGCGCATCGAGCGCCATGGCGTGCGGATCGACGTGCCCCTGCTCAGGCGCGTGAGCCACGAGCTTGCGACCCGCATGCACGCGCTGGAGCGGCAGGCGCATGAACTGGCGGGCGGACCGTTCAACCTCGCCTCGCCCAAGCAGCTGCAGGAGATCCTGTTCGACCGGCTGGGCCTGCCGGTGGTGAACAAGACGCCCAAGGGCCAGCCCTCCACCAACGAGGAGGTGCTGGAGCAGTTGGCCGACCAGCACGACCTGCCGCGCGTGATCCTCGAACACCGCATGCTCGCCAAGCTCAAGAGCACCTACGCCGACAAGCTGCCGGAGGCCATCGACCCGCGCACCGGCCGCGTGCACACTGCCTACCAGCAGGCGGTCGCCTCCACCGGGAGACTGTCATCCACCGATCCCAACCTGCAGAACATTCCGGCGCGCAGCGAGGAGGGGCGGCGCATCCGCCAGGCCTTCATCGCCCCCGAGGGGCAGGTGATCCTCTCCGCCGACTACTCGCAGATCGAGCTGCGCATCATGGCGCACCTCTCCGGCGATGCCGGGCTGCTCAAGGCCTTCGCGGAGGGGCGGGACATCCACCGCGCGACTGCCGCCGAGGTGTTCGGCGTGCCGCTGGACGGGGTGAGCGACCTGCAGCGCCGCGCGGCCAAGGCGATCAACTTCGGCCTGATCTACGGCATGTCCGCCTTCGGCCTCGCCCGCCAGCTGTCCATCCCGCGCGCCGAGGCGCAGGCCTATGTTGACCTCTACTTCGCCCGCTATCCCGGCGTGCGCCGCTACATGGACGAGGCGCGCGACAGGGCCCGCGAGCTGGGCTATGCCGAGACCCTGTTCGGCCGCCGCCTGCAACTGCCGGACATCCGCACCCGCGACGTCCGCCGCCGCCAGCAGGCCGAGCGCGTGGCGATCAACGCGCCCATGCAGGGCACGGCGGCGGACATCATCAAGCGCGCCATGATCGACATCGACCATTGGCTGACGGAAAGCGCCTTCCCCGCCCGCATGATCATGCAGGTGCACGACGAACTGGTGTTCGAGGTTCCGGCCGACCAGGCCGGGGCGCTGGCCGAGGAGATCAAGGCCCGCATGGCCGCCGCCGCCGAACTGGCGGTGCCGCTGGTGGTGGACGTGGGCTGGGGCGCGAACTGGGACGAGGCGCACTGATCCTTTTCAGGGGGGCGGGGGTCAGGGGTCAGGAACTTATTGGCCGGGGAGGGCTCTCAGTGTGCAAGCCCGCTGCAACGGCGGGTCATGACGTCACCCCGCAGGAACGCCGGGCCCGTCTCGATGCCTTGATGGGCGCCGCAAGGCGCCCTTTTTATGGCCAATCCCTCAGAACTTGTAATTCGGCAGGGTGCCATCCAGCAGGCGGCCGTCCCAGCTGAAGGCGGATTGTGGCCGGTCGAAGTAGAAGCCCTGCAGCAGGGCCTGGCTGTTGCGCGAGCGGATGAGCTGGGCCTGCTCGAGGGTCTCCACGCCCTCCACCACCACGGGCAACTGCAGCTCGCGCGCCAGGGCCAGCATGGCGTCCAGCACCTTGACCGCCTCCGGGTCATGCGGGACGCGGTCACGCACGAAGCTCTGGTCGATCTTGAGTTTGTCGATGGGCAGCTCGGTCAGCATGCCAAGACTGGAATGTCCGGTGCCGAAGTCATCGATGGCGATCTGGAAGCCATGCATGGCCAGGTGGTGAATGCGTTCGTGTACGAGTTCCAGGCCGCCGACCAGCCCGCCTTCGGTCAGTTCGATCAGCAGGGCGGAGGCGCTCAGGCCATGGGGGCGCAGGGCCTCCAGCAGCATCTGCGCCAGGTCGTCTCGCAGCAGGTGGCGGGGGCTGAGGTTGATGGAGATGAACAACTCGCGCCGGGTGGACCGGCGCCAACTGGCGAGATGGCGGCAGCCCTCCCGCACGATCCACTCGGTGATGGGTTCGATCATGCCGATCTCCTCGGCGACCGGGATGAAATCCGCGGGGGAGATCGGCGTGGTGCCGCCTTGGGTCCAGCGAATGAGGCATTCGAATCCCTTCAGTTCAGCGCTTCCGGCCTCGATCAGGGGTTGCATGAAGATCTCGAACTCCCTGTTCTCAAGCGCGCGGCGCAAGCCCTGCTCGATGCGAAAACGCTGGTTGATGCGTTCGCCCAGGGATGGGAGGTAGAGGCTGGCCTGGTCGCGCCCGGCGCGCTTGACGGCCAGCAGGGCCAGATCGGCGGCCTGCAACAGGGCCTCCGCCTGATTGCCATCATGCGGGCTGAAGGCGATGCCGAGGCTCGCGGTGATCTTGAGCGAGTAGTGGTCGCGGTCGAGCTGGATCGGGTCGCGCAGCCGCGTCAGGAGGGATTCGGCATGGGACATGGCGAACGCCTTCGCCTGCTCGGTGTTCTCGAAGGCAGGCATGAGGATGGCGAACTCATCGCCGCCAATGCGGGCGAGGATATCGTTCTTGCGCAACGTCTGGCCCAGACGGTGCGCCACCTCGCGCAACACATGGTCGCCGGTTCGGTGCCCGAGCGTGTCATTGATGGCCTTGAGCCGGTCGATGCCGACGAGCAGCAGGGCCTGGATGGGCGCCTGCCTGGCGGCCAGCACCTCGCGCAGGGTGCTCATGAAGCTGGCGCGATTGAGTCGGCCGGTCAGGGGGTCGTGGTGGGTCAGCTCATGCAGCCGCGCGCGCGCGGAGCGTCTCTCGCTCAGGTCCTGGAACACCCCCATGACATGCCGGATGGTCCCGTCCGCGTCCTTGATGGCACGGCAGGTGAGGTCGGTCGGCAGGTGCCTGTTGTCGGCCCGCCGCAGCGCGGCCTCGCCCTGCCAGAGGCCGTCGCGCCTCAGCACGCCCATGATGGCCTGGTGCAGGGCGGGATTGTCCGGCATCAGCAGTTCGGCGCTGGTCCTGCCCTCCACCCTGTGGGCCGGGTAGCCGAGCAGGCGCTCGAAGGCCGGGTTGACCTGCAGGATGACGCCCTGTGGAGAGCTGAAGAAGACCGCCTCGTCGAGATGGGCATAGACCGAGAGGGCCAAAAGATTCTTGACCTCGGCTTCGCGCCTGGCGGAGCTCTCCTGTTGCAGTTGGGCGTGGGTTTCGCGGCTGCGCTCCAGGGCGACCTTGGTGCCGCGCCTGGCCTGGCGGAGCTTGAGCAGTGCCTCGGCCAGTTGGCCCAGCGCGCCCCGCCGGTTTTGCCAGGGGATCTCGGCCGCGTCCTGCGTGACCATCTGCTCGATGGTGCGGGAGAGGAGGCCAAAGCGCAGTCTCCAGAGCACGAGCTGGGCAAGAAGCAGCGCAAGCTCGGCGAACAACCCCGGCAGCAGGAGATCCTCCATGCCCAGCGGCCGTCCGGCCAGGGCCGTCGCCCACTGGCCTTGCATGGCGAGGGTGGCCAGCACCCCGCCGAGCACGAGATGCGGCAGGACGAGGGTGGGCAGGATCGATGCGCGCATGCTCATGATGGCCTGCCTGTCGGGCATGTCCGGGGCCAGGCGGGGGGCGCGTGTCATGGTCAATGCGCCGCCTTGATTCCGAGCTGCTCCAGGCTCTCATGGGTCAGCGCGCCATGGGCGAGGCCGTTCTGGCGCTGGTACTCGAGCAGGGCGGCGAAGGTGCGCTTGCCCAGCTTGCCGTCGCTCGTCCCGGGGTCGAATCCGGCCTGCTTGAGCGCCCCCTGGAGTGCCTGGATCCGTTCCGGTGTGACCTCCTGGTCGCACAGGACGCGGCGGAAGATGATGGACGGCGAGCCTTCGTACTGCGTGGTGACGAAGTGGCGGACCTGCGGGGGGAGCTGCTCTTCCTCGACCTGTTCCGGCGCGGCGATCTTGCGCACGCGCATGCTGCCCATCTCCGGTGGAGTCTCCACGGGCACGGCGCGCGCGGGGGTCTCGATGACCCAGCGGGTGATCTCCTTGTAGACCGCCGGCTCGACCTCCTCGCGGGTGGTTTCGGGCTGCACCAGGAGCTTGCGCTTGACGGTCTTGCTCCTGGCAGGGATCAGACGGGCGCAGAGTGCCTGCACGGGGATGTCGGACGAGCGGACAGCGGTGGACACCTTGCAGCGCTCGAGCACGGTGCGTGCGGCCTCGATCTCGATCACGGACTCCTGCTCCTCGTACACGGCAGGCACGACGATCGTGCGGCGGATCTCGGGGCGCACCACGACCTTCTCGATGACCCGCTTGTAGACGGGCGGCTCGATGCGATAGGTGATGCCGCCCTCGCGGACGACCACTTTCTGCCACGCGGGCTCGATCTCGGCGGGGGTGACATCAATGTCGTTGACCGCGTCGCGCACGACGATGTCGACGGGCTTGCGCACCGGCTTGGGGTGAATGACCGCCTGGACCCAGCACTCGCCGGGACGGATCTCGGGTTGCGAGGTCGAGGGTTCGGCGGACGGCTTCCCAGGCGCGGGGGCTTGGTACGGCCTGAGTTCAAAGTCGCTTACGTCGGGCTCCTGCCTCGGGTAAAGCCTGGGCGGCTGGACGGACGCACCCTTCTCGGGGCCAGTTGCATCGGGGAGGCGGTCTGGCCGGCCGGGAGCGGCCGTCTCGCCCTTCTGGATGAAGGGTAAGCTTGTGACGCTGGAACACCCGGTGACGCTCATGCCCACGAAGATCAGTAGATAAGGAAGGATGTGTTTCATGGCTTCAAGTCTGGGCCGGGTTTTTCGATCTATTCCAGGAGGGTCGGCGCCAGCCGTCGACGAGGTGCGGCGGGCGTGTCATGGTGGTCGAATCCATGGACGGGGTGCGGCGCGCCGTCATTCAGTAGTGACCTTCGGCGTAGAGGCCCATTTTCCGGTCTTCGTAGGTGTCGCTTTGCTGGGCGCCCAGGGAGAAGCCCAGTTCCCAGTTCGACGTGATGGGCACGCTTCCGCTCAAAACCGCGCTATAGATGAATCCGCCGCCGCTGCTGGCCTTGTAGGCATCCGGGTTCTCGCCCGTCAGGGGATTGCCCGCTTCGGCGGACTGGCTGTTCATGCTGTAGCCAGCGCTGGACAGGAGGTTCATTTCAACCGTGCTGACCTTGAAGTCGTAGCTTGCGACGCCGCTCAACTGAACGCTTTGCTTGGGGCTGTAATAGCCTCCGTGTCCAAGCTCGTAGCCGCTCAGGTTGCGGGAATACTTGCTGGCGATGAGGGCCGCGCCGAGCGACAGCCCGGGGACGTCGTGGATGGGGTGCAGGGCGCGGCTATAAAGACCGATCATGCGGTTGCTGGCGACATTCACGCCGGTCAGTTCGGCCGCGGTCAATGAGTAGATCGTGTGCCATTCGTCCAGTTTGACGTAGCCGCTAAGCGATAGGCCGGTCTGCAGGACTCGCCCCCAGGCTATCCCCGTGGCGGGGTCGCGCTTGCCGCTGATGGCCAGCACGCTGTCATCGGAGGTGCGACGGAAGACGCGCGCGCTTCCGCCCCATTCCGGCGTGTAGTAGCTGAGGCCCATCTCGCCGAGCAAGGCTGCGGGCAACAGGTCGCCGCTGCTGGATTGCCCCAGCCCAAGGCGATAGCTGATGCCTGCCTCCGTCGAGCGCTCCCAAAGACCATAAACGCTCTTTCTGGTCGATGGGTCGACCCCGTCATCCTGGCGTTGACCGGTCAACTCCATGCTGAGCATGTCACGCTCACCTTTCCATGTGACAGTCGTTTGCGCACCCATGTGCTTGAGTTGGCCCTCGCCTGGCGTGCCCTTCTTGTTGCGATAGGTCGGCTCGATCCGGACCGTGTACCCCGGGGCCAGTCCGCCACCGCCGCTGCCCGAGGCGACGACAAGCGTGCCCGCCGAATCCACGGCAAAACGTGTTTGCCCGGCCTTGACGGCTTCCTTGATCTCCGGGGAGAGGAATTCATCCAGCGGCCCGGGCTTGTCGCCCGCCTTTTGCAGCAGTTCGTCGTAGCGCTTGATACGATGCAGGCTGAAGACCAGGCCTTGGGCGTTGGAGCGGCGCGGGCTCTTTGCATAAGCCTCGGCGAACTGGCTTGCCGCCTCCTCGATCTTGCCCATGCGGTATTGAACCCAGCCGAGCAACTCCAGACCGCCGGCATCCAGCGTGTCGCGCTTCTCCAGCAGGATCTTTTCGGCCTCGGCATAGTTGCCTTGCTTGAATACATCGTTGGCCTTGGTGAGCGTCATGCCCAGCAGGACCTTTTTGTAGTCCGCACCCTTGGGGTTCATCTTCTTGAGGACGGCCTCCACATCGTTCATGCGCTTGAAACGCATGTACATGTTGGCCTCAAGGACATAGAACTCGTCGTCCTCGGTCATCTCCGCCGCCGTGCGCGCCGCCATGATGGCGTCCTCTTCCTTCTCCAGCGCCGCAGATGTGTAGGCCATGCGCGCCATGACGCCGAAATCCTGCATCTTGACCACGCTGTCCCAGGCGCCCTTGATCAGGTTGTAGACGTCTTCCTTGCGATCCTCGGCCGCCGCCTTGGTGATGTCCGCGATGACCTTGTCGTACTTGGCCTGCTCGATGCGCGCCTCAAGGGCCTTGCGATTCTTGTCCTTGGGATCCATCTTCTTGAGCACGCCATCCACCTCGTCCATGCGATTGAAACGCATGAGGATGTCGATGAGGGTGGTATAGAACTGGTCGTCCTCGGTCATCTCCGCCGCCGTGCGCGCCGCGAGGAGGGCGTCGTCCTCATGCCCAAGCTCCGCGGCGACATAGGCCATGCGCGCCATGGTGCCGAAGTCCTGCACGCGCACGACCTCGTCCCATGAGCCCTTGATCAGGCGATGGAGCGCCTCGTTGTCCCCTTCCGCGGCCGTGATTTGCCGCACGAGCTGGTCATATGTGTTCAGGTCGCTCGTCTGGGGCTGGCTTGCCGCAGGAGGCGCGGCCGTTCTCGGCGCGGTGTCGGCGGCCTTGCGCACCGGCCTGGGCGCGGGGCGGGCGGCTGGAATCGTCGCGCCGGCCGGCGCGTCCGGGGCAACGAATTTGGGTTCGACGGCCTTCGCGGGGGTGGGGGCGTTGACACGATCGAAGGATTGAAGATTCTCAACGCGGTTGCCCAACGGGGCGCCCTTCACGAGCGACGAGTCTTTTTCCTGTTGCTCAAGCTCGGTCGCAAGGCTCGTCCGATCCTTGAGCTGGGTTTGCAGGCCTCGCGGCTGCGCGCCCTGCTCCACCGGTGCGATCTGCTCAACACGGGGCGATGTGGGCATGAATTCGACTTCAGCAAGGGCAGGGCCGGCTTGAAGAAGGACAAACGGAATCGGTACGAGAAGGAATGGAGGTTTCATGGCAAGTTTTTGGGGTGGGCCAGTATGAATCGGACGAGCAGGGTCAGTGTGCTGCCGTAGTAATCATTTGTCTGGATGTCCAGATCGGAGAGGGGGGCGCTGGGCCTGTTTTTGCTGGAACATTGGGCCACGAGGTGGCGGATGGCGCGTTGGGAAAGACTGAGCGGCAAGGCCGAGCGGTCGCCATTGGCAAGATCAAACCAGTCCGGCGCCTGGTCGCTGGGCCAAATCTTCCGGAAGCCTTCCATCATAATGGGGTCTGGCAAATCGGCCCAACACAAGTACAGCGGCAGACGGATGGCTTCGTAGCCCATTCTTCGTTGGTTGGGCGCCTCCGGGAGCCCCAGGCGTTGGTCGCTGTACAGCACGACCCAGTCCGGGGGCAATTGATGCGGCCCGAAACGGCTTTTGCTTATGAGAGCGAGGCCGGAGTCCAATAGATCCTCCCAGATCGGATCAGGATCGATGCGTTTGAGCAGCTTGAATGCCGGGAAGACCCAGTAGGAGGGATTGATAAGCAGTTTCTTTTCGCTCTGGAACCCTTGCTGCCCCGGGATGATGACCGGGCCGAAGGGGGTCGGCCGTATGAGGGATCCTCGTATGCCTTGAGCGATCATCCGCGCCTCATCGATCCAGTCGGTTCGGCTCCAGCGCTCGCCACCGCGTGCCAGGGCCCAGGCGATCAGCAGGTCGCCATCGGTGGCGTTGTTCCAATCCTGGACATGGGGGGCGCTGTTCGGGGTCCAGCGCCAGCCGAACAGCGTGTCCTCGCGCTGCAGGTTCTTGCGGGTCCAGTCCCAGATCTGTTCGAAGCTCGCGCGGTCATCCGCGGCGATGGCCAGCAGCATGCCATAGCCCTGACCCTCCGAGTGGCTGATGCTCTGGTTGCCCGTGTCGACGATGCGCCCTTCCTGCACGAAGGCCTGCTTGTAGCTGGCCCATTCGGTCGCGGGCAGCGCGGCGGCCTGGACCGCGCAAGCGGCCCAGCCCAGGCATCCAGCCAGAAATGCAAGCATCCCTTTGATCATGATGGGTCCAGCCGTGGATTACGATTCGAGATTCATGCGGCGGGCGCGCATGCGCAGCAGCCACCAGGTCAGGCCGGCGATGAAAGATATCAGAGTCAGCGCGGCGATGACGCTCAACCAGGGACGATCGGAGAGGATATAGCTTGCCGGGCTGACAGTCGGCTTGTCACCGATGAAATCGTGTGTGACCGGAAAGGCCTGGGCGATGGCTTCGCCATCTGGCGTCCACAGGGTGGCGCTTCCTGTCAGGGCGCTCCAGGTGGAGTGCTCGGTCATCTGGGTGGCGCCATCCTTGAGGTGATCCCGGGTGGATGCGGTCAGCACCGTGACGGGGATGCCCAGCGAGGCTGACATGAACTGCACCATGGCGGTGCTTGAGCCCAGCCCTTCGCTGAGCACCACCCTTGCCGTGGCGGGGGTGTCGACGCTGGTCAGTTCGGTGAACGGTTTCAGCGGTTGCTTGATCCAGCGCTTGGCGCCTTCGCCAAGATCGGTGTCTTTCAGCGTGCCGACCTGGAGGGTCTGCCAGCTCTGGCCGGGCAGGAAGTGGGTCATCTCATTGACCAGGTTGTCCGGCAGGGTGTTGATGTCGCCGACCACGATCAGGCCGTCGAGATCGTGGAGGTCGCTTTTGGCGGTGATGAAGCTCAGCGCGGTCAGGGGTGACTTGTGGACCTGGCGCAGCTTGGCGACCAGCGACAGTGCGCTGCCCATGGTGGCGGGGCGCATGTCCGTGATCATGACGCCTATGTCCTTGCCGTCGGCGAGCCGCGTGTAGGGCAATCCGGTCTTGGTCATCAGGGCAAGATCCGGGAAGCTCATGTAGTCGGACAGAGGCGGCAGTTCGATGCGCGAGTCTTCAAAAATGGAGACATATAGATGGTCGGTGAAGATGGGTTCGCAGGCGCCGCCCACGTCCTCGCCGATCAGCGTCGGCACGAAGCTGATCGTGTTGTTGCCAGGGCGCAGCGCGACGGTCGGGAGCTTGATCTTGGCATGCCAGAGCTGTTCTCCATGCCTGTCCTGCATGTGCAGGGCCTGCATGAAGTTGTCGTTGAGCATGACGTTGAGGGCGGACTTCTTGTCGAAGCCCGCGCCATAGGCGACGTTGAGTTCGATCTCGACGTAGGGTTTGGCAGGATCGAACATCTCCCTGAACGCCCAGAACTCCAGTTGAGCGGGCTGCGGGTACATGCCATGCATGGTGGTGTTCTTGAAGCCCAGATTGCTGAAGTGGGTCCAGCCCTTCTCGACCTGCATGGGCTGGGTTCGCGCGTAACCTTCGTCCATCTTCAGCTCGGAGACCGAGACATCCTCGCGATCGGGCAGGGCGATGTCCGGAAGGTTCAGCACCGTGGCGGCCTGCCTAACCTGGGCCGGCGTCACTCCGCTGACCACCAGGATGGCGCGCGTGGGATCCTGGTCACTGCGGAACAGGCCGATGTAACCCTCCTTGATGCGCGAATGGATGGCCGGACTCAGCATGGGCGCAAGCTCGTCGCGGGTGCCGAGCAGCACCGCATCCCAGGTCTTCTCCGAAAGCTTCACCCCCGGGAATCGGCCTTCCGCCGCCGCGCCGCCGCTCAGTTCGCGCAGATTGACCGAAACCGGCAGGTACTCGAAGGCACTGGCGATCGACTGGCTGACCTGGGCCGCGGCCTGGCGAAGTTCCTCATGGCGCTCGAGGCTGCCGGCGGGGACCAGCAACTCGAGCTCGTAATGGTCGAGCCACAGCTTGCTGTCGAACACGCGCGAGAGCTTGGCCAGCGAGGTCTCGATCGGCTTGCGGCTGGTCTTGAGCCGAAGTTTCGACTGAAGCGCATCGACCTGCGAGTACAGTTCGGGGGCGGCGGGATCCTCGCACTCGAAGGTGTAGTGCTGGGCCGCGCGGAAACCCAGCTCGTTGTAGCCACCCCTGAGGGCGTCGCTCGGCAGGGTGATGCGCGCGGCGTTATCGGGCTGTTCGGCCTTGATGGGGAGCTGGGCCAGCACCCGGCCATTGAGCGTGACCGCCAGCTGGGAGCGGGGCTGGAGGGAGATGGAGTTGGTGTAGACCACCTCCAGCTTGCTCTCCTCGATGTTCAGGCGGTGGGGCACGGGCAGCTTGAGTCCATAGGCCGCGCTTGCGCCGCGAAGGTCGAGCGGCATGCGCCGGCCGTTGTTCAGCCAGCCAAGCTGCATGCTGTATTCCCCATCGGACTGAGTCACGCGCAGCTTTTCGTCGGCGAGGGTTGTCGCGGCGGCGGATGCGTCCAGGCTGGCCAGGAGGATTCCGAATGCCAGGCAGCGCATGGATGGTTTGAAGCTCATGGGAGGATTCTCAATGCCTTGATCGTGAACATGATGGAACGTTTTGCTGAACCGAAAATCTGTCGAATGAGAAGGCGGGTCAGGAAGAGGAGGTTCTCGGCGGCATGGCTGGTGCCGGTCTTGATCAGAAAGTACAACCCTTCGCTGATGCTGATGCGCCGCTGGCGGTGCTGCTGGTTGCGCTGGTGCAGGTCGCTGTCGCCATAGACCAGGGCGACGATGGTGCGTTTTTGCTCCATGGATTCCGGCTCGAAGATGATGCCAAGCTCCCATTCATGGCTATGGATGTACTTGTGCCGAACGAGCTTGCCTGGGATCTCCATGGATTTCCCGTCCAGCGCGTTGACGCGCACCTGGAGTCGAACGCGCTCATCCTTGGGCAGGCTTATGCTGCTCAACAGTCCGGCGCCCGAGTGGCTGATGTCGGTCAGGCGGATTGGGACATCGCCTGAAGGGAGGCTCAGCGTCGCGGGAATGTCGCTGATCTGCGTGGGAATGCGGAAGGCCCCCCGCTTCTGTGATTTCTCCAGCATCACGCCGATGGCGGCCATGGAGAACAGCATGTTCAGGACGGTCAGGGACATGGTGAGGTAGATGACGGCGGCGTCCTCGGGCGCCACCTGCAGACGGATGAGGCCCGCGATCAGGCAGATCACATCCAGGACCAGCATCAGGTAGAAAGGCAGGGCGAGCTGGGAGAGGAAGCTCTCTTCCAGGCGTTCGCCCTTGGGCGTCACCGCGAAGGCGGGCGAGCGGGGGCTGCGGATCACGTTGATGATGGCGGGCAGCGCGTGGACGGTCTGGATGGTTTCATACAGCTCGGAGATGAGCGGCCAGCGCGTGCGCCCGAAGAGGATGTTGCTGAGCATCATCGCCGCCATCACATGCGGCAGCGCGTAGGCGAACAGGTCGGTCGGAAGGAAGGCGTCCATGATGCGCAAGGAGAACAGCAGGTACAGCGCGGGCGCGATGAAGAACATCATGCGCGCGAAGGGAAAAAACCAGAAGAACACGGAGGCCGTGTAGGCGAGGCGCTGAACCAGTTCCATGCGCGGCTGCTTCCAGGGGTTCTTGAGCAGGAAGATCTGCACCATGCCCTGCGCCCAGCGGGTGCGCTGCACGATGAAGCCGGCGAAGGTTTCCGGCTGCAGGCCGGCGACCATCGGCTTGCCGAAATAGGCGCTGTTCAGGCCGTACTGGCCGTGCAGGGTCATGGCGGTCTCGGCGTCCTCGGTGATGGTCTCACCGGCGATGCCGCCGATCGGGTCCAGATGGCTGCGGCGCAGGACCGCGGCCGAGCCGCAGAAGAACGAGGCGTTCCAGAAATCCAGGCCGTGCTGGATCACCGTGTAGAACATCTCGTTCTCGCTGGGCATCTGCTCGTAGGTGCGCAGGTTGCGCTCCAGCGGATCGGGATTGATGAAGTAGTGCGGTGTCTGCACCAGGAACAGGTCCGGATCCTGCAGGAAGAAACCGACGGTGTTCTCGAGAAGGTCGACGGTGGGGATGTGATCGGCGTCGAGAATGAGCACCAGCTCGCCGGTGCAGTAATTCTCCAGCGCGGTGTTCATGTTGCCGGCCTTGGCGTGAACGTTTCTTTCGCGGGTGACGTAGGTGGCGCCCACTTTCTCGCACAAGGCGTTGAGCGAGTGGTATCGCTCCCAGGAGTCCGCGGAGATGTCGGGACGATTGCGGCGCTGGATGGAACCGCCGTCATCGCAGAGATAGACCTTGAAGCGGTGTTTCGGATAGTGGAGCTGCGTGGCGGCCAGCAGCGTCAGTTCGAGCATGGTCTCGTCTTCGTTGTAGCTCGGAACCAGGATATCGAGCGTCGGGTAAAGATCGGGGTCGTCCGGTAGTTTCGGGGCTTTCCTGTGGATGGGGTAGGCATTGACGAAGGCCCCCAAGACATAGATGGCCAGTCCGTAGACCTCGGCGCCGAGCAGCATGAACGCAAAGATCAGGCTCACCGGGTCGTGGTAGCTGATGGTGTAGTTGATGCGCCATGAGAAGTAGCGAAAGCTCACGTACACGGCGAGGAAGATGGCCAGCAGGCGCAGGAACTTGATTTCGCGCGCCTGGTGGATCTCCAGCCGGTTCATGCTGGACATGATCAGGAACAGCACGCCCAGCAGGGCGAAGACCGTGATGGACTGGGTTTCCCGCGTCAACGGAAGGTTTGCCAACCAGAGCAGGAAGAACAGTCCGACCAGCCACAGGACAAGACTGTGCCGTTGCAGGATGGGCGCGAGCGCGTGGAGATCTCGCCAGGGTTTCATCGCTTCTTGGGGCGATCCAGCTCGCTTTGCAGTTCGTGGGTGATCTTGTCGAGCTCCGCGCGCAGGTGATCGAACGATGGACGCTGGTTGCCCGTGGCGGCCGGACGGGCCGTTTCGGCCGGCTCGGGCATGAGGGCCCTGGGGTCGTGGGCCGCCGCCTCTTGCAGGGTCAGCATGGCCGCCATCTTTTCAACCAATTCGCGCATGGCGGCGAGTTCGGCCTCATGCTCCTTGCCGCGGGCCTCGTCCGCCTCGACGGCCTCGCGCCGGGCTGCACCGGAGGGCGTCACGGGCGCGAGGGGGGCGGGCGCAGCTGCGGGCGGCATGGTCCCGGCGGAAGGGGGGGCTTGGGTCTTGACGGGCACTGGAGCGGCCTCGGGCGTACGCGCTTCGCGCGCGACCAGCAGGTCCACCAGGGCCGACAGCTTGTGATCCAGCGCCAGGAAACGCTCGTCGATGGCGGGGTTCTCGGTCGGGGGGGGCAAGGCCTGGGCTGCCGTCGTCGGCACATCCCCGGCGGGCGCCATGGATGTGGCCTCTTTCGGAATGAACGCCCTGAGCTTCTGCTCGACCAGTTCGTTGACGATGTCCGGGATCTCGCTCATGCGTTGCTGGAATTCCATCTGGAGCTTGACCAGTTCGCGCGAGTGCAGGGTGCTGCTGCCCGCAAGATAGGCCAGGATCCCGATCATGATGCCCGACTGCGGCCCGAACAGGAGCGTCAGGGCCAAGCCCAGGAAGATGGATGCAAAGATCAGGATGGGGTTCATCTGTGTTCTACCGGTTATCGGTCTTGCGATGCGGGGAACGCGGCATGCGCCGCGCTCATGAGCCCGCGAGCACGTCCTTTGCTCATTGTTTCGTCAAGTCGTGGTCTATGGCCTGCAAGGGTTCCTGCAGGGCGCGTTCGGTGATCTCCCATATCACCCAGGGCGTGGGCGATCCTTGCTTGATGTCCTGCTCCAGAAGCTCGGCCATCGACAGGGCGAAGCCGCCCCCGTCCTTGGCCAGATTGCCTGCCTCGGTCGCCAGCGCCTGGGACAGGAAGTCCGCAAAGTGCGCATTGCGCGAGAAGGAGGTTCCGACCAGGGCCACCCGCTCGTTCGGTGCGTCGCCGAACAGGGCGTCGGCGCTGATGCTGCCGGACTCGGAGGCTTGGGCCGAGAAACTGAGCGCGGGGACCTGGTCGGGCGCGGGCCTCAGGTGCTCCGGCAGCCCGTCGAGGCCGGCGAGGCGGACCAGGTCGCCCCAGCGGGGGCGGGGCTCGCTCGCCTCGTATTCGATCCGCACGGGGGTGCCCGGGGCGTATCCGAGATCGCGCGCACTGGCGGCCATGGCGGCCGCCGCCGCCTTGGCCCCTTCGATGCTCCAGTGGGTATCGCTGCGGTCGTACGCGGCGCCTGCGCGCTGCCTGACCTCGAGCAGGGCCGGGCGCAGGTCGACCACAGGCACGCCCGCGCCGCGGAGCGTCTCCAGCCAGGCGTCGTAGCGGGGTTCGAGGCGCGACGGGCGCCGCAGCTCACAGAGTTGATCCTGTTCGATGCGGCTCTTGTCGGGCACCAGGGCGATCAGGAGGCGCGTGCCACGCTCGGCAAGCTGGCGCTGCAACCGGATGGCGATGTCCGCCCGGATCGCGGCGTTGCTCTCGGCGCGCGGCTGAACCTTCAGTTCGTCATGCAGGAACAGCCAGCCCGTGCAGCCCTGGTGCACCCGCGGGCCGGTATCGTGCAGGGCCAGCCAGCCGAATTCACGCTGGCGCTGGCCGATCCAGTCGGCGAGCGGGGTGGTGCGGAGGTCTTCGGCGAGGGCCTGCATGGGCTTGCCCTCGGAGAAGCCGCTCCAGCCGGTTTCGGTCGTCTTTTCCAGCCCGCCGTCGCGCCAGGCCAGCAGGTTGCTTGCGCCGAAACCCAGCAGCAGGGTGCCGAAGGCCCCGATGAAGGCCCAGGCCTGCCAGGGCTTGCGAATGAGTTCGTTGTGGATTTCCTGGGACATGGCTTCAGAACTGAAAGTACAGGAAGGGCGACGCGCCGCGGCTGGACATCAGCGCCGTCGCAATGAGCATGCCGAGCAGCGGCCAGAGTGCCAGGGTGTCCTGCGCCATGCGCGGCAGCGGCATGGCCCGTCGTTCCCGCCACAGCGGCCAGCTGGCAGCGACAAGGGCAAGCAGCATGGTCAGCGCATGCATCGGGCGCAGGATGAGCGCGACCTCCTCGCTCAGGCCGAAGCCGTGCAGGCCGAGCTGCCCCTGATACATGGCCCAGGCGGTGGCGAGATCCGGGGCGCGGAACAGCACCCAGGCGGTGAAAACGAACAGCATGGTGATGCCCCAGGCGATCAGGGCGGGCAGCTTCGGTCCGCCATTCTGCTCCCACAGGCGCTGGGTCACCATGGCCAGGCCATGCAGGACGCCCCAGAGCAGGAAGTTGATGCTGTCCGCGCCATGCCAGAGGCCGGAGATGGCCATCACCAGCATCAGGTTGACATAGATGCGCCACGGGGCGACGCGGCTGCCGCCGAGCGGGATGTACACGTAATCGCGCAGCCAGCTGCCCAGGGTCATGTGCCAGCGACGCCAGAATTCCTGGATGGAGCGCGAGATGTAGGGCGCGTCGAAGTTCTCCGGGAAGCGGAAGCCGAGCATCTGGCCGATGCCGATGGCCATGGCGCTGTAGCCGGCGAAGTCGAAGAGCAGCTGCATGCCATAGGCGAAGGCGCCCAGCCAGGCGTCGGCCATGGTGGGCTGGGGCAGGGCGAAGCAGGCGTCGGCCAGCGGCGCCAGGGTGTCCGCGATGATGACCTTCATCGACAGGCCGATCATGAAGTAGCGCAGGCCGGCGCCGACGTGGCGCACATCGAATGGGCGCTCGTGCAGCTCATGTTCGACATGCGAATAACGCACGATGGGGCCGGCGATCAGCTGCGAGAACATCGCCTTGTAGGCCGCGTAGGCGACGAAGCCGCGCTCGGCCTTCACCGTGCCCCGATAGACGTCGACGACGTACGAGATCGCTTGCAGCACGATGAAGGAGATGCCGATCGGAAGGATCAGCCGCTCCCAGGTGAAGCCGCGATCCTGCGGGATCAGGTAGGGCTGGATGATCTCCAGCACGATCAGGTTGGTGTACTTGTAGAACGCCAGCAGTCCTGCCAGGGCCACGACCGACAGGGTGAGGAGGAGCTTGCGTCGCCGGGCGTCCTCCATGCGGGCCAGCCCGAGGCCGGTGCCCCAGGCTACCAGGGTGACGCCGATCAGCACCCACAGGAACGAGGGGCTCCACCAGGCATAGAACACCCAGCTGAAGGCCAGCAGGGTGAGGTTCTTGAGCGCCTTTGGGCTGAGGCTGTAGGCCAGCAGGAAAAGCGGAAAGAACAGCGTCAGGAACTCAAGGGATGCAAAGACCATGCGCTTCTGCTCAGGTGTGGAGGGGGAGCCAGGCGCATGGGTCAGGGCATCCGGTCGAGGATGGGTATCAGGCGCGCGCCATCCCTGGCGGGATGCACGAGCAGGGTCCAGCGTTCACCCGCGCGCAGCCCGCCCAGATTGACGGGATCGCCGCTGCGCTGGCCGCCGCAATACAGGTCGACGCTCAGGGATAGCGGGTTGACCTGCCGGCGCTTCATGCCCTTGGGCGCCACGTCCTCGACGATGGCGACATCCTTGCCCGCGATCTTGATGGCGGCATTCGAGCAATGCTCGGCCATGTTCATCAACCCGAGCGAGACCTTGAAGGCGCTGAAGTCGGTCGGGGATTCGCGGCCGATCCCGGCTGTCCAGCCGCCCTTGTCATCGGGTAGGGCGGCGACGGTGACGAACTCGCCGGGCTGGACCGAGACGTCCACGGCCTGGTTCTGCCCGCCGTGGACGAGGGTCGCGCCGAGCGGGCTGTGGGCCTTGACGGCTTGCCAGGTCGTGCTGTCATGCGCGGCCAGTTCGATGCGCCCATCCTTTCCCGCACGGACCTCGATCGGAGCGTCAAGCGCTCCGACAAAGCGGATGAACGCGGAATCCTCGGACGGCCCCGTGGGATACAGCTTGGGTTCCGCCGCGTGGACGGAGAACTGGGCCGTGAGGCCCAGTACCAGTGCGCCAAAGAGGGGTTTGCGCATCATGCTCACTTGGGCGGGTTGCTGATGATGGCATCGGCGATGGCGTTCGCCCATTTCTTGTAACCGCCGCCAAGGTAGTGCTGGCCGTCGAGGGTCTTCCATTCGTTCGGCTGGGCCATCTTGGTGGAATCGATGTAGGTGCAGGGCGCGACGTTCTCGGACAGGAACTTGTTGAGCTCATCGACACGCGCGAAGGTCTTGCCATAGCGGCTGCCTTCGGAGCCCCAGCCCGGACCGACCCAGTAGCAGGCGGTGCCGGTGGCGGCGATGGCCTTGGTCAGCGCGCTCGTCTGCTGGTAGGCCCAGGATTTCGGGAACTCGGGGTTCTTGTAGGCGCCGATGGTGTCTCCCATCACGACGATGACCGCGTTCGGCTTGTCCTTGGCGATGAGCTCGCTGATGGCCGTGGTCTTGGCTCCGCTCTCCTGGCGTACCGGCGTCTCCGCGCCCGTACGCTCGGACATGCCGCAATCCCCGGGACTGGGTTTGACCCAGTCGGCGGGGTTGGTTCCGCATACGCCGATCGTATGAACCTTGGCCCCTTCTTCCACGAGGCGATCGGGCAGGGTGCCGATCAGGTAGGAGGGGGTGGCGAGGTGGCTGTCGCCGATGACCAGGAGGGTCAGACCCATCAGTGCGGATGCCGGCATGTTCTTTCTCCTTGAAGTTGGGTTTTATCTAGCGGTTGCTATTGTCCCGGTCGCAGCGGTCACAACCTTGGTGGTGCATGCCCGGGTTCCATCGCGAGTTTATCCGTTTACCTTGGCTGATCATAGCCCTCAGGTATGACAGGGCGGGTCTCAGTGCTCCGTTGCGTCAGTCCTGGATTCGCGCCCGTGCGTCCGGCTTCTAAGCGCCCTGCTCAGTTCGTCAAGACGTTGTTCCAGCGCGGTTTGCGGGTAGGGTTGGGGGGGCAGCTGCCCCCAGATCGGACGGGGCCAGGCGGGGTCGCTTTCGAAGCGGGCGATGTGATGAATATGTAGCTGGGGGACAACATTGCCCAGCGCGGCGATGTTCATCTTGTCGGCCTTGAACAGTTCAGCCATGACGCGGGAGACGAGGCTGGATTCGCGGATCAGCCGTACCTGTTCGGCATCACTCAGCTCGTGGATCTCGCGGATGTCCGCGCGCTGCGGCACCAGGATCACCCAGGGGTAGTGGGCATCGTTCATCAGCAGCACCCGGCAGAGCGGCAGGCGGGTGATCTCGACGGTGTCGGCGGCAAGGCGGGGGTGCAGTTCAAAGTCTTTCATGGAGTGTTCGGCCGGGTGCTTTCCTGGTCCGGGTTTACATGCAGTACCAGCGCGACGCGGCGGTTCCTGGCGCGTGACTCCGTGGTGTCATTCGGCACGACGGGACGGGTGTCGGCGTAGCCGATGGCGCGCATGCGCTCGGGAACGACCCCGCGGGCGATGAAGTAGCGCAGGACGATGGCCGCGCGCGCGCCCGACAGTTCCCAGTTGGACGGGAAGCGCAGGTTGCGGATCGGGACGCTGTCGGTATGGCCTTCGATGGAAATGCCGTAGCGGTTGCCCTTGAGCGCTTCGGCGATGCGGTCCAGCAGCGGCAGGCCGGCTTCGGTCAGGTTGGCTGTGCCGGCGGCGAACAGGATGCTGTCCGGAATCTGGAGGTTGATCTGGCCCTGCTGCACCTTGACC
This sequence comes from Halothiobacillaceae bacterium, assembly GCA_006212015.1. Classification (GTDB taxonomy): domain Bacteria; phylum Pseudomonadota; class Gammaproteobacteria; order Halothiobacillales; family Halothiobacillaceae; genus Thiofaba. Next base: position 17,149 of record SDAY01000005.1, on the reverse strand, counting down.
TGGACGTCATTCCCGAGCGCCTGGAAGGCGGGGTCGAGTTCGGGCAGGGGCTGAGGTTCGGGAGGTTGTTCTGGCGGGGTTTCGACTGGGACGGGCGTGACCGGCGCGGCCGGTTGCCCCGTGTCTTCCGCGGGTTGCGGTGCCGCGTTGAGGGCGTAGCGCTCGGGTTCGAAGCTGGAAAAGGCGACGATGAAGACGAACATGACCAGCAACAGCGACATCAGGTCGCCAAAGGTCATCAGCCAGCCGCCTTCATCCTCGATCTCGTCCCGTGCCGAGGAGTCCCAGGCCTGCTGCCAGGGGCGGTTGCGGACCGCCTTGGCGGCGTGTCGTGCCGGCAGCCCTTCCTGCTCGATGGCCGCTTGCGTTTGACGTGCGGCCTGCGCCATTTCGCCCTTGCCCGCGATGGGCTGGGGCGGCTCTGGCGTGGCAGGCGGGGTCGGTTCAGCCACGTCGTGCGCCACGGGTACGGCTGGGCATGGCGGTCGGGCGGCCATCGTCGTGCAGTTCGTCCTCGTACTGCGCCATGAAGGAGTGCACGGCCTCGCGGATGAAGGCCGGGCTGCGCTTCTCGTGCATCATCATCACGCCCTCGACCACCATGTTCATCAGCATGACGCGCTGTTCGGTGCGCCGCTCCAGCTTGAGCGCGACCGGCTTGAACAGGAGATTGGCGAGGGTGATGCCGTAGAGGGTGGTGATCATCGCCAGCGCCATGTTCTTGCCGATATGCTCGAAGCCCGCCGCGTCCATGCCGGAGAGCATGTTGATCAGGCCGAGCAGGGTGCCGAGCATGCCGAAGGCGGGCGCGAACGCGGCCATGGTGCGGAAGATCTGCGCCTCGGCACGCTCGCGGGCACGCATGCGGGCGATGCGCCATTGCAGCAGGCTGGAGATGTCGTCACTGCCCGAGCCGTCCAGCACCAGCTGGATGCCGGTGCGCAGGAACGGGTTCCTGATCATGTTCAGGCGCTCGTCGGCCTTGTGGATCTGGCCCTGGAACATCAGCTTGCTGACATCGATCAGCTCGTCCAGATCCTGCTTTGCATAGAGCCGCTCGTTGCGCAGCACGATGCCGAACACCTTGAACACGTTGCGCAGCTCGCGGAACGGGTAGCTGATCAAGGTAGCGGCCATGGTCCCGCCCAGCACCATGATCAGGCTGGGCAGGTTGAGGAACATCAGCACATTGTCGGCGGTCAGCACGATGGTGCCGCCGATCAGGCCCAGACCGATGAGAATGCCGAGGAAGGTGGAGATGTTCATGGATGGACTCAATTCCTTTCCGTGCCAACATAGCATAACGTCCCCGCCTCATGAGGGTTCCGAATGCGGCTCTACGACAGCCATGGCCACCTGGCCGACAGGCGCCTTGCCAGCGTGCGAACGGACATGCTCCTGCGGGCGCGCAGGGCTGGCGTGGGTGCCATCATCGGCGTGGCGGCGCAGGCGCGCGACTGGCCGGTGCTGTTGCGCCAGTCCCGTCATCAGTCCCGTCGCATCCCGTCGCTGGCGGTGGCCTATGGCCTTCATCCATGGTTCGACCATCCTGCGGGCGCGCTTGAGCGCTTGCCGGTCTGGATCGAACGGGGCGGGGCGGTGGCGGTCGGCGAGTGCGGGCTGGATTTCGGCCCGGGCGGGGCCGCGCGCGAAGCCCAGGAAGCCCTGCTGTTGCCCCAGCTCAGGCTGGCGCGGGAGCAGAATCTGCCAGTCATCCTGCATGCGCACAAGAGCGAGGACGTGCTGGCCATGCATCTTGGCCGCCTGCCCGGTCTGCGCGGGGTGGTGCATGGTTTTCATGGCAGCGCCCAGCAGGCCCAGCGCTTCCTCGCGCTGGGTTTTCATCTCGGCATCGGCGGGGCGATCACCCCTCCGCGCGCCACCCGCCTGCGTGCGCTGGTGGCCGCGCTGCCGCCCGGGCGCATCCTGCTGGAGAGCGATGCGCCCGATCAGGCGCCGCATGGCCGCGCCGCCCCGAATGAGCCGGCCTTCGTGGTCGACACCCTGGCCTTACTGGCGGAGTTACAGGGTGTGTCCGTCGAGGCGATGGCCGCCATCACATGGCAGAATGCCGCCTCGCTATTCCACTTTCCGAGAGACTGACCGATGACCGCCGCAACGCCCCCCGACATGCATCAGCGCACCCGCATCCTGCTTGGCGATGAGGGGCTTGCTCGGCTTGCGGGTAAGCATGTGCTGATCGCCGGCGTGGGCGGGGTGGGCGGCGCGGTGGCCGAGGCGGTCGCGCGGGCCGGCGTCGGACGCATCACCCTGCTGGACCACGATGAGGTGAGCCTCACCAACCTCAATCGCCAACTCGTGGCGCTGCACTCCACGCTGGAGCGCAAGAAGGCCGAAGCGATGGCCGAGCGCCTGCACGATATTCGCCCGGACCTGGCTGTCGACGTGCGGATCGAGTTCCTGCGCCAGGAACAGGCGGAAGGCCTGATCCGCGAGGGCGGCTTCGACCTCGTCATCGACTGCATCGACAGCATCGCCTGCAAGGCGGCACTGATTCATGCCTGCCAGCGTCATCACGTGCCGGTCTATTCCAGCCTGGGCGCGGGCGGGCGGCTGGATGTCGGCAAGGTCGGCGTCAGCAGCCTCAACCAGACCCACACCTGCCCGCTGGCGCGCGAGCTGCGCAAGGCACTGCGTGAACGCGGTGGTGCGCTCAACAGTCCGGTGGTGTATTCGTGGGAAACGCCGATCAAGGCGCTGCCGCATGCGCCGGTCGGCGGCGATGTGGCGGGACGGTCGAGGGCGGTGAACGGGACGATCAGCTACATGCCCAATCTGTTCGGCATGATGCTGGCGGGGGTGGCGATCCAGCGGCTGCTGGGGCCGGAAGCGGGTGGCGGGGCGGACTGATGCCGCCCCGGAGGGATGTCAGGCCTTTTCGGCCACGTCTGCTTCGTCCAGAAGCTCGGCTTCATCGAGGGCGTCAAGGTCGAAGTCCCAGTCCTGCTCTGACATGTCGACCTGCTCGATGCCTTCGAAATTGTCGTAGTCATCGGCGAAGTCGACATAGCTGTCCTGCCAGAACATCGGGCGGATTTCGGTCTCGCCATCGGTGTTCTCGGTCAGGGCAAAGCAGACCAGCGGCTCGAAGTTGAGCGATTCGTCCTCTTCCTTGAAAAAGGCATACCAGCCATCGGCCGGCATCATCTGGATGATCTTGGGGGTGGTCATGACATCGATATCGTTCATGCTGAATCCTCGCGGTGTGACGGGTCGCATCACACCCTAAACAGGGCATGTGACGGTTTGATGCCAGTCCCCCAGGTCGCTTGGCGCGGCAGGATTCAGGGCTGTCCATCACGCCGGTAGACCAGTCGGCCGGCCACCCAGGTGTGGGTGATCTGGCCGTTGAAGTCCCAGCCGTGGAACGGGGTGTTCCGGCCGCGGCTGCGCATGGTCGCGATGTCCAGCGTCCAGCTCGCCTCCGGGGCGAACAGGCAGAGGTCGGCGCGCAGTCCGGGGGCGATGCCGCCTGCCTTGAGGCCAAGCAGCGCGGCAGGGCTTCGGGTCAGGCGATCGAGCGCCTGATGCAGCGGAAGCACATCCTCGTCCACCAGTCGCAGGACCAGCGGCAGCAGGGTTTCCAGTGCGGAAATGCCCGGCGCGGCCTCCGGAAAGGGGGCGGCCTTGGCGTCGCCCTCATGCGGCTGGTGGTCGGAGTGGATGACCGAAATCACGCCGCTGGCGACCGCCTCGCGCAGCGCGTCGCGGTCGCGCAGGGTGCGCAGCGGCGGGATGACGTGGGTGTTCGGGTCGAAGGCGTCGGTGTCCATCTCGGTGAGGAACAGCTGGTGCGCGCTGACGCCGCCGCTGACCGGCAGGCCGTCCTGGATGGCGCGTTCGAGCATGCGCACGCCGGAGGCGGAGGAGAGGTTGACGAAGTGCACGCGCGCGCCGGTCTCCTCCACCAGGGCGAGGATCTGCGCCATGGCGGCGGTCTCGGCCGCGACCGGGATGCCGGGCAGGCCCAGCCGGCTGGCGACGGCGCCCTCGTGCGCGCAGCCCTTGTGGGCCAGCGACCGGTCCTGCGCCTGGACGATGACCAGGATGCCGAAGGTGGCCGCGTATTCCAGCGCCCGACGCATGACGGCGAGGGTCTCGACCGGCTTGAGGGTGTTGGTCATGGCGACACAGCCGGCTTCCTTCAGGTCTTCCATCTCGGCCAGCAGCTTGCCGGCCAGGCCCTGGGTGAGGGCGCCGATGGACATGACCCGCGCGCCGCCCGCCAGCTGGGCGCGGCGCTTGATCAGGCGGACCACGGCGGGAGTGTCGATGACCGGGTCGGTGTCCGGCGGCATGCACACGGTGGTGACGCCGGAGGCGGTGGCGGCGCGCGCCTCGCTCTCCACCGTGGCCTTGTGCTCCAGGCCGGGCTCGCGCAGACGCGCCCAGCTGTCGATGACGCCGGGGATCAGCCACAGGCCGGCGGCGTCCAGCACGTTGTCGGCCTGGAAGCCTTCCGGCGCCTGGCCGACGCCGACGATGCCGGCCTTGTCGATGAACACGTCGGTGACGGCATCCAGCCCGCTGGCCGGGTCGATGACGCGCGCGCCGCGGACGGTCCAGCGCTGGCAATCGACGCCGGGCCGGCAGCCTTCGGGCGGCTTGAGGTGGTCGATATCCATGCCTTGGGCGAAATAGGGTGTCTGGTTCATGCTCATTCCTCGCGCCCGCCCATGCACAGGCTCATGACCGCCATGCGCACGGCGATGCCGTTGGAGACCTGCTGCAGGATCACGGATTGCGGGCCGTCGGCGACCTCGGAGTCGATCTCCACGCCGCGGTTGGCGGGGCCGGGGTGCATGACGATGGCATCCGGCTTGGCCCAGGCGAGCTTTTCCGGGGTGAGGCCGTAGAGGCGGAAGAATTCGTCCTCGGAAGGCAGCAGGGCGCCCTCCATGCGCTCGCGTTGCAGGCGCAGCATGATGATGACGTCCACATCCTTCAGGCCTTCGCGCATGTCGTGGAACACGCGCACGCCGAGCCTCTCCACCTGCGCGGGCAGCAGGGTGCGCGGGGCGATCACGCGCACCTCGCCGGTGTTCAGGGTGTTCAGCGCGTGGATCTGTGAGCGGGCCACGCGCGAATGCAGGATGTCGCCGACGATGGCCACGCGAAGCCCGGTGAAGTCGCCCTTCATCTTGCGGATGGTGAACACGTCCAGCAGGGCCTGGGTCGGATGGGCGTGCCAGCCGTCCCCGGCGTTCAGCACCGAGACATGCGGCTCGACATGGCGGGCGATGAAGTGCGCCGCGCCGGACTGGTCGTGGCGGACCACGAACATGTCGGCCTGCATCGCCTCGATGTTGCGCAGGGTGTCGAGCAGGGACTCGCCCTTGGACGCGGCGGAGGTGCTGATGTTCAGGTTCAGCACGTCGGCGGACAGGCGCTTGGCCGCCAGCTCGAAGGTGGTGCGGGTGCGGGTGGAGGATTCGAAGAACAGGTTGACCACGGTGCGGCCGCGCAGCAGCGGCACCTTCTTCACGTCGCGTCCGGTCACCGAGAGGAAGGACTCGGCGGTGTCCATGATGCGGGTGACCCATTCGGGGCCCAGGCCCTCGATGGTCAGCAGGTGCTTGAGCCGGCCCTCGCCGTCGAACTGGATGGCCCAGGGGTCGCGGGCGAGCTTGGGGATCCTGGGGCGGACGAAGACGACGGCCACGGCTTATTCCTCGCTGGCTTTCTGTTCGATGGTCAGGTTCAGCGGCGCGGGGCCGTTCAGCACGATCTGCTCGTGGCGATCGAGCATGAAGGTCTCGCCCACCACGTCGGCCTGGATCGGCAGCTCGCGGCCGGGGCGGTCGCACAGCACGGCGAGCACGACATGGGCCGGGCGACCGAAGTCGAACAGCTCGTTGAGCGCGGCGCGGATGGTGCGACCGGTCTGCAGCACGTCGTCCACCAGGATCACGTCGCGGCCTTCCACGTCAAAGGGCAGGCTGGACGGCGAGACCTGCGGGTGCAGGCCGATGTGGGTGAAGTCGTCCCGGTAGAAGGCGATGTTCAGCTTGCCGAGCGGCTCGGACAGCTTGAGCGCCGCGTGCAGGCGCTCGGCCACCCAGACGCCGCCGGTGTGGATGCCGACCATCAGCGGGTCGCGCAGGGCGTCGGTCTCGATATGCTTGCGCAGGTCCGCCGCCATGCGCTGGATCAGGGCTTCGACGTCATGGTGCTGCATGATCGCTTCCTTGGGGTGGATGTTCGGAAAACCAGGTTTCAAGAATGATGGCGGCGGCGCCGGCATCGACCGCGCCCTTGCATTTGTCGAAGCCGAGGCGGTCGCTGGCCTCGAAGCTCGACAGGCGTTCGTCGGCGGTTTCCACCCGCAGCTGGAAGCGGCCATGCAGCTGGCGGGCGAAGCGCTCGGCCAGCGGGGTGACGGGGTAGGCGCTGCCGTCGTCGCGGCGCGGCACGCCGACCACCGCGCCCTCGGGCTGCCATTCGCCCAATAGGCGTTCAATGGCGGGCCAGTCCGGTTGACCGGGGTTCCTGGTCGGCAGGACGCTCAGGGGGCTGGCGCTGCCGCCCTGTTGCTGGCCGATGGCGACGCCGATGCGGCGCTCGCCAAAGTCGAAGCCCAGCCAGCGGCCCTGAACCGTTTTTCTCACGCGTGCCCCGCCTGGGATGACAGCAGGGTGAGGTCCACGCCAAGCGAGGTGGCGGCGGCCTGCCAGCGCTGCTCGATCGGCACGTCGAACAGGATCCCGGCGGCGGCCGGCGTGCTCAGCCAGGTGTTGTCGAGCATTTCCTGTTCGAGCTGGCCCGCGCCCCAGCCGGCGAAGCCGAGCGCGATGAAGCGCTTGCTCGGCCCGGCGCCGTGACCGATGGCCTGCAGGATGTCGCGCGAGGTGGTCAGGCCGATGTCGTCCGGCAGGTTCATGGTGCTGTCCCACGGGCCCTGCGGGCTGTGCAGGACGAAGCCGCGCTCCAGCGACACCGGGCCGCCGAAGTGGACGGGTTCGCTCTTCAGCTCCGGGCGCTCGGGGGCAATGCCCAGGTGCGCGAGCACGTCGCCGAGGGTGATCTCCATCGGCCGGTTGATGACGATGCCCATCGCCCCCTCGTCGTTGTGCTCGCAGATATAGGTGACCGTCTGGGCAAAGTTCGGGTCGCCCATCCGCGGCATGGCGATGAGGAAGTGGTGCTTGAGTGAGGTGGTGCCTTGCATGGGCATAGTATCCGGCGCGGAGGGGCGGACGGGCAAGGGCGGATTTCCTTGCCGTCCCAAACTCAGCGTGTGTTCAGGCCGCTGCCGGGAACGAAGACCCAGGTGCGCACGATGGTGACTTGGTCGTATTTTTCGCGCATTTCGGGCGGGAAGGGGGCGAAAGGGGCGGCCAGATGGACGGTGTCCTGGGCCGCGCGGTCGAGCACGGCCTCGCCCGATGATGTGCGCACCCGCAGGCTTTGCACCTCGCCCCAGGCATCGACCACCACTTCAAGCACCAGGCGGCCGCTGAGATTGCGGCGGCGCGCCTCGTCCGGATAGCTGATGTTGCCGATGCGTTCGACTTTTTCGCTCCAGGCCCTGTTGTAGGCAGCCTCCGGCCCGGCGATGGTGTTCGCAGTCAGTATCTTGTGACGGGCGTTGACCTCGTTCAACAGGCCCTGCTCGAGGATCTCGGCCTGCAGCCGGGCGGTCTGTAGGCCCAGTTCCGTCATGCTGAGGGCTTGCCTGGGGGGGGCGGGGGGAGGTTCCTGGTTTTGATGGTCTGCCGGCTTGACCGCCGTACGCGTGCCATCCGGGGCGGGTGGATGGCTTTTCTTGGTCTCGATGGGTTGGGTGGCCGGGGTGTCTTGTGCGGCCGTCTTTTTCTGTGGCGACGCGGGGGTGATGGACGGGGTGGCTTTCAGCACCTGAGGCATGATCAGGGGCTCGACATCCTGCGCCCGCGCTGCGCTGGCGGTCTCCGTGCGCTGGTTGCTCTCCGCGATCATGTCGGGCCGCACGGGGGGCGTTGTTTCCTCGCGCGGGGTCAGGTCGATCTGCAGGACGGGGGGCGGCTTCGGCGCGGGCGGCACGCTGATGGGGCGGCTCAGGAACAGGGCCAGCAGGAACAGGTGCAGGAGAATGGCCATGCCCAGGCTTGCCGCCATGGGCAGACGGCGCGCGGGCGGGGGCGTCCAGACGGTGAGGGCGGTCATGGCGGCAGGATGACCAGTGGGCGATCCTTGCGCAAGACCTCGATCAGGGGCGCCAGTGCCGGGCTCACCCGCAGCTGGCGTGTTTCGTCGACCAGCAGGAAGCGGTCCACACCCATGCGTCGCGCGACGGCGGGGGCCTCGTCAAGGCCTGCCGCGACCAGCGCGGTGGCGGCGGCATCGGCCAGCACGGCATCGTGGGTGACCACGGTCGCGGCGATCACCCCGTCCGAGGGCCAGCCATCACGCGGGTCGATGACGTGGGCGTAGCTTGTGCCCTCGTGCTCGAAGCGCTTGCGATAGCGGCCGGAGGTGAATACGGCGGTATCGCCCTCGACCTCCAGCCCGGCCATCGGGCCGTCCTCGAACGGGTCCTGCAGCGCCACGCGCCACGGCCGGTCACCGGCCCTGCCGAGAATGCGCAGGTCGCCGCCCGCGTCGATCAGTGCATCGTGGATGCCCTGTTGATGCAGGCGTTGCGCGGCCTTTTCGGCGGCCCAGCCCTCGGCCACCGCATTGAAGTCGAGCTGGAGCAGGGGGTTGCGGCAGCGAATCTGCTCGCCGTCGATCTCCAGGTCGCTCATGCGCGGCGGCGGGGTCATCAGGCGTTTGATGTCAGCCTGCGCGGGCGGCGTGCGCGGGCGGTCGGGGTCGCTGGAGTGGAAGCCCCACAGCTTGACCAGGGCGCCGATGGCGGGGGAGAAGGCGGCGTCGCTGTCACGCTCGAGCTGTGTGGTGCGTTCGATGATGTCGCGCAGCCCGGGCTCCAGCGGCGCCCACTCGCCTGTGGGGAGCGCGCTGTTGAGGCGGGTCAGCGGCGATTCCTGCCAGGGATGCAGTGTGCCGTACTCCTGCTTCACGGTCAGCTCGACCGTCGCCAGAGCCGCTTCCATGCGTGCCGCATCCGTGCCGGGCAGGCTGAGCTGGATCATCATGCCGTAGAGCAGGAAGCCCTGGGTCTGCACGGGCGCATCCCGCGTGCAGCCGAGCAGGGCGGCCGTGAGCAGGGCCAAGAGCGCAGGTCGGGTCATGGCGCGGAGGCGGCGCTCCGGTGGCGGGCGAGCGCATCGAGCAGGTCGCCCGCGATGTCGAGGCCGTAGCAGGCATCGAGTTCGCGGATGCAGGTCGGACTGGTGACGTTGATCTCGGTGACGAAGTCGCCGATCACGTCGAGGCCGACGAAATAGAGACCCATGGCGCGCAGGGTCGGGCCGATCCGGGCGCACAGCCAGCGGTCGCGCTCGGAAAGCGGGACGCCGACGCCGCGCCCGCCGGCCGCGAGGTTGGCGCGGAACTCGCCCGAGGGCGGGATGCGCGCCAGCGCGTAGGGCACGGGCTCGCCGTCGATCAGCAGGATGCGCTTGTCGCCTTGGCTGACGGCGGGCAGGAACTTCTGCGCCATGATCCACTGCTGGCCGTTCCGGGTCAGCAGCTCGACGGCGGTGCCCAGGTTCATGTCGCCGCGCGCGATGCGGAACACGCCCTGGCCGCCCATCACGTCCAGCGGCTTGAGCACGATCTCGCCGTGCGTATCGAGGAAGGCACGGATGTCCTGCTCGCGGCTGCTGACCAGGGTGGGCGGGATGCAGTCCGGGAAGTGGGTGGCGAACAGCTTCTCGTTGACCGCCTGCAGCGCGGCCGGGCGGTTGGCGACCAGGGCGCCGTCACGTTCGGCCAGGGCGAGGATCTGGGTGGCGTGCAGGTAGCGGGCGTCGAACGGGGGATCCTTGCGCATCAGCAGGATGTCCAGCTCGCCGAGCGGCATGAGGCGCGGCTCGCCCAGGGTGAACCAGTCGGTCGTGTCGTCACGCACCTCGACCGGACGGGCATGGCCGAAGGCACGGCCGTCGCGCACGAACAGGTCGCCCAGTTCGAAGTACCCGCAGCTCCAGCCGCGCCGCTGGGCGGCGAGCAGCATGGCGAAGCTGGAGTCCTTGTAGGGTTTGATGGAGTCGATGGGGTCCATCACCATCCCAAGCTTCATGCGCTGCCTTCCTGCTGGCGGGCCTCGGCCTGCTCCCGCGCCGCCGCCAGCAGGGCCAGGCGGGCGATCACGCCGTAGGCGTAGAAGCGGTTGGGCGGGGCGTCGGGGGAGAGCTGGCAGTCCGGCGTGGTGCAGGCGTCGGCGAAGGCCAGCGGCATGAAGTGCGCGCCGGGGGCGTTCAGGTTCTCGTCGATGCCGCGCTGGGTGTGCACGCGGTAGAAGCCGCCGACCACGAAGCGATCGATCATGTAGACCACCGGTTCGGCGACCGCGCCGGCGATGTCCTCGAAGGTGTACACCCCTTCCTGCACGATCACCCGCGAGATGCCGAGGCCTTCCTTGCTGGCGGCCATGCGGGTGCGCTCCTTGCGGTTGAGGTTGCGCACCTCCTCGACCGAGCGGGCCATCATCACGCCCATGCCGTAGGTGCCCGAATCGGCCTTGACGACGACGAACGGCTCGCGATCGATGCCGTATTCGGCATATTTCGCCTTGATGCGCGCAAGTAGCTTCTCCACCCGCTCGGCCAGGCAGTCCTCGCCCTCGCGCTGCATGAAGTCGATGTCGCCGCAGTTGTCGAACAAGGGGTTGACCAGCCAGGGATCGATGCCGGCCATGGCGGCGAACTCATGCGCCACGGCATCGTAATGGCGGAAGTGGTCGGATTTCCTGCGCTTCCACCAGCCAAGGCCCAGCGGCGGGATGACAGTCTGCTCCAGGCCCTCGAGGATGGCGGGCACGCCGGCGGACAGGTCGTTGTTCAGCACCACCGCGCAGGGCGAGAAGCCCCCCGCCTCGATGCGGGAGCCCTTGCGTTCGAGCGGCAGCAGGGTCAGCGTGCGGCCGGAGGGCAGGGCCACGGTCAGGGCGTCCGTCTGCGCCTCGATCAGGGAGCCGACCCTGACCTCGAAGCCGGCCTGCTCGGCCAGGTCGCGCAGGGTGGCGACGTTCTCCAGGTAGTAGAGATTGCGCGTGTGGCGCTCGGGCAGCAGCAGCAGGCCGCGCGCCTTGGGGCAGAGGTGCTCCATGGCGGATTGCAGGGCGTGGATGCAGAGCGGCGCGAAGGCGGGGTTCAGGTTGTTGAAGCCGGCCGGAAACAGGTTGGTGTCCACCGGGGCGAGCTTGAAGCCCGCGTTGCGCAGGTCAACCGAGCAGTAGAAGGGCGCGGGCGTGTCCAGGAAGGCCTGGCGGAACCAGGTCTCGATCACGGTCTGGCGGTCCAGCAGGTGGGACTCGATCTCCTGCAGTGGGCCTTGCTGCGCGGTGGTCAGGAATGGAACGGCGTCTAGCAGCGGCATCATGGTTTCCCTTGTCGACTGCGGTTAGTTTAGCAGGCCGAGCCGAGTGCCCGATATCGGCTCAAAAAAACCTGTTTCATCATGGGTTGTCGTGTAACTCATTGAAGTTGCTGGTCATCATGGATGGATTGAATCCATGGATCGCAATGAGCCAGGGGGCTGGGCATCGGTTTTTCGGCGGAATGCCTTGGATTTGCTCGGTGGGTGGGCTAAATTCGGCTACCGAATCGTTACAAGCATCACGCACTCGTCAAGGGCACGCCAAGATGGATACGACTGAAGCTGTTCAAGGCGCCGAGTTCGCCGGCCTCAAGGTCATGGTGGTCGATGACAGCAAGACCATCCGCCGTACCGCTGAAACCTTGCTGGCCAAGGCCGGTTGCGCGGTCGATTCGGCCGTGGACGGCTTTGATGCGCTGGGGCGCATTCCCGTCTTCGAGCCCGATCTGATTTTCATCGACATCCTGATGCCCCGCCTGGACGGCTATCAGGCCTGTGCCCTGATCAAGAACAACCGCCGCTTCCGCCGCACCCCGGTCATCCTGCTGTCAAGCAAGGACAGTATCTTCGACAAGGCGCGTGGGCGCATCGTCGGCGCGGATGACTATCTGACCAAGCCGTTCACCAGCGATGAGTTGCTGGCTGCCCTGCGTCAGCACGCGCGCAAGGGATCGGGGGCGGAGAGCCTCACCCTGGTCAGCAGCCTTGCTTGAATACCCTGAAAACATTGTCACCCGGAGCTGATTTTCATGGCCCATGTCCTGATCGTTGATGATTCCCCCACCGAGCGTCATGTCCTGCAGGGCATGCTGGAACGCAACGGCATGAAAGTGAGCCTGGCGACCAGTGGCGAGGAAGGCGTGGCCCAGGCCAAGGCCCTGATCCCCGACCTGGTGCTGATGGACGTGGTCATGCCCGGTCTGAATGGCTTCCAGGCGACCCGCGAGTTGACCAAGACGCCCGAGACGGCAGCCATCCCGGTCATCATGGTCACCACCAAGGATCAGGAAACGGACCGCATCTGGGGGATGCGTCAGGGGGCCAAGGAATACCTCACCAAACCCGTGCAGGAAGCCCAGTTGCTGGCGGCCATTCGCCATCTGATCAGGATCTGACGTGAGCAACCCGGCCTTCGAGCGCCTGCGTGCCCTGGAAAGCCTGGCGGCGGAACGCGCCCCGGGCCTTCCTCGTCGCGAGGAGGTTGCCCGGCACTGGACAGCCCTTGCGTTCCGGGCGGGCGAGGAGAGCTTTGTCAGCCCGCTGGAGCAGGTCACCGAGATCCTTCCTCTGCCAGTGATGGCCAGGTTGCCCTTGGCAAAGCCCTGGGTCATGGGGGTGGCCAATCTGCGTGGCGAACTGACGCCGGTGTTCGACCTGATGGGTGTGCTCGGGCGCGGTCAGGTGAAATCGGACCCGCGTACCCGCGTGCTTGTGGTTCGCGGTGAGTCCTGGCCGCTGGGGCTCGTGGTCAGCGAATCCCAGGGGCTGCGGCATTTTCAGGTCGATGCGCGCCGCCCGATGGGACAGGTTCCCGAGGGCCTGGCGGGCTGTGTCAGGGAAGAAGTGGTCGAGCCATGGCGCTCATGGATGATTCTCGACCTGCACGATCTATTGCGGGGCGAGGCTGTTCGGCACGCCGCGCTCTGACTGAAGGGCGGTCCTTGGCGGCCGCCCGAAATCATTCATCCGGTTGGAATGGCTCCAACCTGCAACTTGATGCGTTGAATCATCGAAGGGGAAATACGCATGGCTCAGACGAAACGTGGTGATGCAGGCAATCGCGGGATGGGGCGATTCATCGTCCCGCTGATCGCCCTCTCGGCATTGCTGCTGGTGACAACAGTGGGGATTTTCACCTACGTGGGCTATGTGGACCACAACCGCCTGCAGTGGCGTCTGACAGCCTCTCAGGTCGAACGTTTTACCCCGGACATCATTGGTGACGGCCTTCGGGCTGTCACGGGGCAGGCCGATGCGGCCAGCCAGCTTCAGGTCAAGGTGATGGTGTTCGACTCGCTCCTGGCAAAGCTGGACAAGGGTGACCCGGCCGTGCGGATGCCCCCGGTCAAGGGCGCGATGCGGACCAAACTGGATGCGGTGACATTCAACTGGAACCAGATCAAGCCAGGCCTGGAGAAGATCGTGGCCACGGGCGATGTCTACGCCACGGTCAAGGGGGCCAGCGATGTCATCGTTCGCGAGGTTCCCGAGATCATCGCGCTCTCCGACGAGGTGGTGCAGTCCATTGTACGCGCGGGTGTCAGTCCTTCGCAGACCTATCTGGCCCAGCGTCAGCAGTTCCTGGTCCTGCGCATGAAAACGGCGGCCAGTGAACTGCTGCGCGGCGAGGAAAATGCCTCGGTTGCGCTGGAGAAATTCGGCCGGGATGCCGCCCTGTTCGAGCGCGTTCTGGAGGCCATGCTCTCCGGTCGAGGCGATGCCGAGATGCAGCGGGTCGATGATCCCGCCGCCCGCGAGAAGCTGCGCCAGGTCGCGGTCAAGTACGGCGCCATGCGTGAATCGATCGACGCCATCATGCAGGGCGGTCCGCAGATCCTCGAGGCAACCAGGGTCTTCGAGCAGGTGGATATGACATCGACCGGGCTGGTGGCGGCCGCCGGTGACCTGCAGCGTGAATCGACGATCACCCACGACCAGCTCTTCCTGGTCAACATCGTCGGTTATGTTGCCGCAGCAGGCACGCTTGCCCTGGTTATCCTGCTCGGTGTGGTGCTGGTGCGCGATGCGCGTCGTCGCGAGGCTGCCTCTCTGGCCCAGAACGAGCGGAACCAGCAGGCGATCCTGCGCCTGCTCGATGAAATGATGAACCTCGCGGAAGGCGACCTGAGCCGTCACGCGACCGTGACCGAGGACATCACCGGCGCGATCGCCGACTCCGTGAACTACTCCATCGATGCGCTGCGTGACCTGGTCGCCACCATTCAGCGTACTGCGGCCCAGGTGGGTAGCTCGGTGGACGACTCCCAGGCCACCTCCATGCGCCTGTCCGAGGCCAGCCAGGAACAGGCCATTCGCATTGAAGAGGCGAGCGATGCGGTCAGCATGATCGCGGCGAAGGTGGGTGAAGTGGCGGACGGGGCGCGTGAATCCGTGGCGGTAGCCCAGTCCTCCATGGAGGTGGCCCACAAGGGCGGCGAGGCAGTGCGCCATACCATCCAGGGCATGGAAGGCATCCGCGAGCAGATTCAGGACACCTCCAAGCGACTCAAGCGTCTGGGCGAATCATCCCAGGAGATTGGTGACATCGTTGGCCTGATTACCGACATTGCCGACCAGACCAACATCCTCGCGCTGAACGCGGCCATCCAGGCGGCGATGGCGGGCGAGGCGGGTCGCGGATTCGCGGTGGTCGCGGACGAGGTCCAGCGCCTCGCGGAACGCGTGGCCAACGCGACCAAGCAGATCGAAACGCTGGTGAAGACCATTCAGTCCGACACCCACGAAGCGATGTTGTCGATGGAACAGACCACGACCAACGTGGTGGGCGGCGCCAAGGTGGCTGAAAACGCCGGCCGTTCGCTGGAAGAGATTGAATCCGTATCCGCGGCGCTTGCCCAGCGAATCCAGGCGATCGCCCAGGCGGCGCAGGGTCAGCTGGATCAGGCCGCGCGCATTCGGGAAACGATGCACGCCATCTCCGAGCAGACCGCGCACACCGTCAAGGACACCGAAAGCGCCTCGCAGAAGATCGGTCAGCTCACCGACCTTGCGAACGAACTGCGCACCTCCGTATCGGGCTTCAAGCTGCCCGGAGCCGAGTAAAACGGTGACTTTGCCCAATTCCGCACTGCATTCCATGAATGGAGCCCGCCGTCATGCATGACGAGATGTCGACCTCGGCCGGTCTGGGGCACGGTGCTCTGCGCGCAGCCAGGTTGCCGCAGGGTACTGAAACTGCTGCAGCCATCGATCCGCTCACGCTGACCTGGATCGGTCCCGCGCTCAAGGAGGCCTGGGGTCGCATGCAGGACGGACTTGAGTCCTTTGCCCAGAATCCGGGTCAGGTTTCCGAACTGGGACCTGTTCGGGAGCAGGCGCTTATCCTGGCCGGGGTGCTGGGACTGCTGGGCATGCCCGCGATACGCCTGCTGCTGCTGCAGTCCGTGCGCGTGCTCGAAGCCCTTGAACATCGGCGCATCAGTGCGGATGCACCTCATGTCGAGGCATTGATGGTCGCGCTGTCCCGCGCGCGGCTTTTTGTGGACCTGCAACGCCGCGGCGAGGCGGTTTCAAGCCTTGCGCTGCGTGCAGCCTTCAACGGGCTTGCCCGCGCCGCGCACACGGATGCCGCCACAGCCGCGCCCTCGCTTTCACCGCTGGGTTTTCTCGAACGGCTGGCGCTGGTGCAGGCAGGGCCCTCGGGCGTGCGAACCGTCTCCGCAGGGGAGGCGCGTGACCTTGCCCAGGCTCAACGCCCCATGCTCGAGCGTGCGTTGCTGGACTGGCTGCGTGCCAAGCCAGGCGCTCATCGGGCCATCGCCGACGTGTTCCGCGAGATGATGGCGTCATCGGCCTTGCGTGAAGAGGCCTTGCTCTGGTGGTGTGCGACGCAGCTTGCCCAAGGCCTGCATTTTCCGCGTCTGGCCGAGGCGGCAGGCATCAAGCCTTTGCTCGGTCGCCTTAACCGCCACCTCAAGATGCGCGCTGAAGCGGCGGTCGATTCGCCGCTGGCTGGTCTCGATGCCCTGGAGCTCGCTCACGATGTCATCGCGCTGGCCGCGCCGTATGCGTCACAACTGCCGCTCATTGAGCAGGCCTTGCATGCATTGTCCTGGCCCGCGAGCGTGCCCGGTCCACTGGAACTCGAGGCGGCGGAATCCGCCCTGCTGGTCGCCCAGCCCGAGGTGATGGCCCAGGCTGCGGATCAGCTCAAGGACGCCCTGGCACCGCTGCAGGATCGATTCGACCTTGCCTTGCGGGCGAATGACACGATGGCCATGATCGCCATGTCGTCCGAGTTCGAGCAGCTCTCCGCCACGCTGGGCATGCTGGAACTTGATGCCGCCGCCAAGATGCTCTCCGAGGAAGCTGGACGCCTGCGCCAGGCTGAGGCGAGTGGGCAGCCGCTTGACGCGCCGGCGCGGGAGCGTATCGCCACCACCCTCATGCGGGTGGATGTCGAACTGGATCGCTTGCGGATGGGCATGGCTCATGCTGGCGAGGATGAAGGCGTGGCCGCCCCGCTTCTTGCCGACGCCACGGAGACCTTCGCCCGCCAGGGGCTGGAGGATCTTCTGCTTGGCAAGGAATGGTTGCTGACCCTGTGGAAGGACGGCGGGACGCAGCAGCGGATGGGTGAAGTCGCCCAGCTGTTGGCGCGCGTGCGCGGAAGTTTCGACATACTGGGCATGCGGGACTGGGCCCGGTTGGTGCAAGGCATCATCGGGTATGCCGCTGGCATGACCGAGTCCGAGCGGCCATCCGTGGCTGATCGTGAGGCGGTGGCCGATGTATTCGCAAGCCTCGAATATGGCCTGGAGAACCTGCGAGATTACCTTCATGTCCCTGAACGGGTCTTGCATTACGGGGAGTCGGCCCTGGTCCGTTTGGGTGCGGCTGAACAAGCTTTGCCTGAGGCAGTCGGGGAGCAGGTTCCGTTAGAGCCGGAGGCCTTTGGCGAAGCCGTCGAGGCGGTCGAAGCGGTCGAAGCGGTCGAAGCGGTTGAGGCGGTTGAGGCGGTTGA
>SDAY01000180.1 GCA_006212015.1 Halothiobacillaceae bacterium | reverse complement strand
CTGCTGGCCGACGCGGTCGAAGAACGGTTGCGCGAGCTGTACGCCATCGAGCAGATCCACAAACGGCTCAAGTCTGGTGACACCTTGTTCGAAGAGGCACGCGACCGCTACGAGGAGTCCGAAGATCGATTCAGCAAGGCGCTGTCAGCGGCCTACAACCGCCTCTACTTTCCTGCCAACGATCCGCTGGATGGGCGTGACATGCTGACCGGGGTCACCATTGATCAGGGCCTCAAACTCGGTCAAGGTGACCAATCTGCCGAGACGCAGATCGAAAAACTGCTGGCCAGCCCGCGTGCCGATTACAAGCTGGTCGCAGAGCTGAGCAAGGACAACTTCGACGAATGCTTCGCGCAGGCCGAAGAGTACCTGTGGCCGTCTGGCAAGGACAACCGTCGCACCCCTTGGAAGGATGTTGCCACCCGCGCCAAGTGCTCGCCGATCTGGCCGTGGATGCCTGGTGCCGGTGGCCTGGATACGCTCAAGACTGAAGCCCTGAAACAAGGCCGCTGGCGCTTGGGCGAGGATGGTTACATCGAGAAGGGGCCATTCCCCAAAGACAAGGCCACTGTTAATGTCTCCGTCATCATCATTAAGCCGGAAACCGGCGAGACGGTGCTGAGCCTCACACCGCGCCACGCAGGTGACAGTCCGGTTGTCTATTGGTCGATCAAGGCCGACGTTTCCGACAAGGACAACAAGGTCGAGGACTTGGACAACTTTAGCTCGACCGAAGGCACCTTGTACTTCTGGGTCAAGGACACCTCTGGCCAGCATGAAAGTGCAGCGGCTACTCGCTGGCTTGCCGACCTCAAGATCCGTCATCAGGTCGAACCAGCCGCTGACAAGCGCCGTGTCACCCTGGCCGCCACACCCTACGCTGACATCTACTACACCCTGGACGGCTCCACTCCCAAGGACGGCACCCGCTACGACGCGCCGTTCGAGATCGGTTCTGCAAGCTGCCGTCTGCTGGTGTTTGCCCGTGCGGGCGAGGCTAACAAGACAGCGGACTTCCAGATTCCCGCCAGCGGCGACAAGACTGTGCAGATCGTTGACAGCAAACCTGCACGCCTGCAAAGCAAGCGAGTTGCTCTCGACACAACCGATCGCGTTTTTAGTGTCATCAACCGTTTCCGCGATCAGCCGGGTACGCGTTTCAAAGGTGTGCGGGTTGATATTGGAGAGGGTGAAAACACAGTGACCGTGCGTTTCCAGGAGCGCGAAGTCACGGCTACCATGATCGAAGGCGTGGTCAATAGCCTGCGTGAGGTACTCAAGGAGCTCGATGCTCCGCTCAATATCACCATTGCCGACGGGATTGCCTTCGATACCGGCTTTGCACTCAAAGAATTTGCCAAGCTCGCCGGAATTGAGCTGAAGCCGGGCGACATCAATCAGGAAGAATGAGGATGGCTACAACCGCAGGCAAAACACCATCGCCTAAAGCGCGTGCGCAACTGCTGCACACGCTGGGTTTTGGCGTGCCTGCGACGTCTGATCCGCATCACTTCAAGATCATCATTCCCAAGGCCAGCACGGGCAAAGTTCAGATCAGTGAACACCTGGGCTTGCAGTCTGCAAGCAACGACAACGCGGTGATTGACCGCGTTCTGCTGGATCGCCCGCGCTGGACCGCCATCCGCGCCGAGGTGCAACGCACCTTCAACGCTCGACTGGTCGCGCATGGCATCAAACCTAGTGCGTGGAAGGTTGGCGACAACCCCGTGGATCGGCTGCTTGGCAAGGAATTGTGTGTGCTGGCCTGGGCTGTCGAACAGATGGAGATGGAGAAAATTCCAGTAGCTGTGCGCAACTGGCTGGCTTTGCGCCCTGAAGAGCGCTGGTGGCTGTTTGGCATGACCGCCATGAGTACCGGCGGAGTGGTGGACGCGAGCAAGGGGTGGCGCGCAGCACTCAAGCATGCCTTGGGCGATGTGGCGCAGAGCGAATTGCTCTCGCCTCGTGCGCGACGGGGCAAACCTGATCAGGGCGTTGCTCAATCCTCGTTGGGACTGTTCGGAGACGAAGCGTCATGAGCGCCGGACCCGTACCTCCGCAGACCAAGATCTATCACATTGTCCACGTGGATCGTTTGCCTTCCATCCTGGCGGCAGGCGGGTTATTGTCGGATGCATTGGTTCAAGCGCAGGCGCTGGGCGGAACGATGATTGGGATGAACCACATCAAACAGCGCCGATTGACCGAACTTCAGCTTGCAAGCCATCCCGGCTTGTTCGTTGGTGCCTGCGTGCCGTTTTACTTCTGCCCGCGATCCGTGATGCTTTATTTGATCCACCGACGCAACGCAGAACTGGCTTACCAAGGTGGGCAAGCATCCATCATCCACTTGCAGGCGGATTTGGGCGCAGTTGTGGCCTGGGCCAACGCGCAACCCGCTCGCTGGGCGTTCACGCTATCAAACGCCGGATCGTATTTTTTTGAAGACCGCAATGACCTAGCGCGTCTTGGTGAAATCAACTGGGCGGCGGTGCAGGCAATCAACTGGAGTGGCGGCCTGAAAGAAGGCAAACAAGCCGAGTTCCTGTTGGAGCAACATTTTCCGTGGCACCTGATCGAACGCATCGGCGTTCACTCAGCGGCCGTCTACGGTCAAGTTGTCAACGCCCTTCCGGCGCACGGACACCGGCCTCCGGTCGAAGTGCGCCCGGACTGGTATTACTAAATGAGAGGAGCACAGCCATGATCGAGTACACCTCGGGCGACATCCTCCAGTGTGAGGCCGACGCACTGGTCAACACCGTCAATTGCGTCGGCGTGATGGGGCGTGGCATCGCCTTGCAGTTCAAGAACGTCTACCCCCCAAACTTCAAGGCTTACGAGGCCGCCTGCAAACGCGAAGCCGTGCAGCCTGGTCGCATGTTCGTTTTTGAGACGGGGCAGCTCACATTGCCGCGCTTCATCATCAACTTCCCGACCAAGCGCCACTGGCGCGGCAAGAGCCGTATTGAAGACATCGATGCGGGCCTTGTCGATCTGGTCAATGTCATCCGCGACAAGGGCATTCGCTCCATCGCCATTCCGCCCCTGGGCGCAGGCCTGGGCGGACTGGACTGGAACGAGGTGCGTCCCCGCATCGCGCGTGCGCTAGCAGATCTCGCCGACGTTCAGGTGCTGGTGTTCGAGCCCAAGGGGGCTCCGGCCAACGACAAGATGGCGCATGTGCGCGAGGTGCCCAAAATGACGGCGGGCCGCGCCGCCTTGGTGGAACTGATGCAGCGCTATCTCGGCGGCTTGCTCGACCCCTTTGTCACCCTACTGGAAGTCCACAAGCTGATGTATTTCATGCAGGAGGCTGGTGAGCCGCTGCGACTCCAGTACGTCAAGCATCACTACGGCCCTTATGCCAAGAATCTGAGTCACGTTCTGAAGGCCATCGAAGGACATCTAGTATC